>JBNKXM010000161.1:0-5260 GCA_050300315.1 Thalassotalea sp.
AAGCATATTCGATACCGGGTAAATTAGTACCTTCAATGCGATGTAATTTAGCAAACTTGTCTTGTTTAGCCGCTTGGTAATTTAATGAAAAATCACCAAATTCAGATGAATAACCGAGCTGCTGGCTTTTCACCCAAAAATGATAGAAGTCGCAGAACGGGAAGTTTTTACCTATGCCGCCAAACGCATGCATGTACTTGTCACCGTTTTGTTTCCAGTTTTCGAACTCAATGCCAAGTTTTAGTGTGCCTTTCGTTGCTTGTAAAAATGATTTCTCATCGATACCTAGCGCGTTATTAAACGGAATAATTGGTGGAATAGTGGCTTCACCAACGCCGATTATGCCTATTTGATCTGATTCAACGAGTGTGATGTTAATTGCTTTACCTAGTACTTTAACCATCAGCGAAGCGGTGATCCAACCTGCTGTGCCACCACCAACAATCACAACATTTGTAATTTTCTTGTTATCCACCATTCACCCTCTTTTCTCTCGCTGCAACACTATTACATGATAGATAATGTCGCTAGATCATTGATTTGACAAGCATAGATGCTTGATTCTTTATCGAGCTAACACTCGAGTTACTGTCCCGTAAACAATAAACCCCTGCATAGGCAAGGGTTTATTACGTTATTTACTCAGGAAACACACGATTAGAATTTGTAGCTAAATCCTAACAAGTAAGTGCTACCGTAATCTTGGTAATCACGTACTTGTAATGCGTTGTCGCCTTGTAATGAAGTAAACGGTTCTTCGGTAAGGTTTTGCGCTTGGAAGAATACTGATAAGCCTTTCAAGCTTTCAACACCCGCTTCACCAAAGTCATAACCAATTTGTGCATCCCAAATCGTTTCACCTAAGATATCCACTTGGCTGGTAGAGAAACCTAGACCGTAAACATCACCTTTAAAGTCACCACGTTTACGCATGCTAGCACGCGCTTGGAAACCATTTTTCTCATAGTATAACGTGACACTTTGAATGCTATCTGACAATCCTGGTAATTGGTATTCATTATCGTTTTGATCTTTAAGATCTGATTCTACCGATGTATGACTCGCAATTAAACCAAAGCCGTCTAAGCTTTCGTCGATCATCTTGAATGGGAAAGAAACAGAGATTTCATAACCCCAAAGTGTACCGCTACCGCCATTTACTTTACCATAACCTGTAGCAGATGAATTTGGTGGAATTTCACCCGTTGCAGGGTCTGCAACACCTGACATATCAACATCATAACTACCGTCGAAGATCCACTCGCTTAAATCTTTGTGGAAAAGTGCTACCGAGAAGTAACCTTCATCGCTGAAGTAGTTTTCATAAGATAAATCAATACCAACGGCTTCTTTTGGCTCTAATGATGGGTTACCACCACTAACGCTCCAGTAGTTACCATTCTCATCTGGTGTTTGATTGTATGATGCATTAACAGAAGCATTCATCTCATCAAGTCGAGCACGAGAGATAGTTTTAGCTGCGCCAAAACGGATCACTTGTTCATCATCTAATTTGAATGATAAGTTAATGCTAGGTAATAAATGCGTATAGTCATGGCTCACATCGGTAGGAGAAGTAACAACTAAACCATCAACTGTGTTAAATGCATTACCTTGAGACGATTGGTCAGTTTTAACATAACGTAAACCAACGTTACCCGTTACTGGGATACCGCCCATTTCTGCATCAATATTTGCTTGAATAAATGCTGAAGTAACTTTCTCTTTCACCGTCCAAGACTTAGTTGCATGACTTGAGTTAGTTAAACTCTCTGCTAATAAATCATAGTAACCATCATTGATCAAACCGTTAGTGTCATAAGCGATCATGTCACCCATGCCAATGAAATCTAAGTTCACTGAACCTTCACGGTATTGCTCTGGTACCACCATAGTACCTGGGTTGTTTGGATAGTTGAACGATGACAAGGTCATGAAGTAACCTTCAGACGTTTTTGTCTTTTCACGTTCACGATATGATACACCATACTTAACCGATGAAATCACGTCGCTTTCAATATCATGCGTTGCCGCTAATTTTAACGCTGTTAACTCATCATCAATGCTTGGTGCATTAATAAAACCATCTTGTAATTGATTTTCGTAATCTGTACCGACAACACCATATTTTTGATTAAGTGCGCTACTCCAACCCCATGAAAGAGGGCCGCCTAATTGAATTAGGTTGAAGTCACTGTAATCTAAACCGTGACCAAATTTAGCGCCAGTGTTACCGCCATCAAATGCGTAAGTTAAAGTATCTGAAGCACCACGGTCATTACCACGACCTGTACCTGAGTAACTTTCGATACTCCAAATATCGCGATCTACTTGTGAATAGCTAGCATCAAACTCTAATTGCATTGTCTCGCTAACATCATAAGTTGAGTTAAATCCTAATGAAGTTAACTCCGCTTTACGCTCTTCATAATCGTTACGTACAACAACACGTTGACCTGTAGTAGTTGCCGACTTAATGAAACCAGTTGCTGGATCAACATCCGCTTCTTCAGCAGACAATGAACCTTGACCCCATGCAAATGGAATTTCGATACCACGAAGAATTTTCTCATCAGAAAAATCAACGTATAACGCATCAAATGTCATATGTAATTTTTCAGAAGGTGCCGCTTCGACAACTAACATCGCTGAATCGCGATCTAATGTTGAAGAACGTACGAATGGTTTAGCACCACCTAAAATTGAATAATTTTGACCATCAACAGAAAATTCTGGATAGCCCCAAGAATTCCAACGCTTTTCTTGGTTTGGAGAGCTCATGGTTGAATAAGCAAATGCTACACCAATAGTGTCATCAGCAAACTTATCCATATAAGAGAATGTACCACGGAAACCAGTGTCATTGCCGTCTGGGTTTAATTTATCTAAGCTAGTTTGTTCAAACTGACCATTAAACTGTAAAACGCGCTCGTCTTTACCTAATGGCTTAACGGTTTGCATATCAATGATACCAGCAATACCTTCAGCTTCTAAGCTCGCACTTGGTGTTTTGTATACGGTAACGCCACTCATGATTTCAGATGGGTAAAGGTCGAACTCTACGCCACGGTTATCACTGATAGATACTTGCTCACGGCCATTGAAAGTTGTACCACTTTCATTTTCACCGAAACCACGAATACTGACGCGACTTGCACGACCATCTAGACGCTGTGCAGTTAAGCCCGGTAAGCGTGCAATAGATTCAGCAATTGATGAATCAGGTAATTTACCAATATCTTCAGCAGAGATAGACTCAACTACTTCAGATGAAAAACGTTTAGTATTGATTGATTCAATGATACTGCCACGAAAGCCTTTAACTTCAATAACTTCAACAGCATCTTCTGCTTTCTTCTTACTATCTTTTGCGGCGGCATCTTCGGCATAAGCAAATGACGATGTGCTAATCGCCATTAAACCCGTCGACAATAGCGCTAATGTCAATTTATTCGGTTTAAATGTAACCATGTGTTTCTCTCCCCTACCGTCCCTGTATTTTATTTATAGTTCAGCGTTCCAAACGGCTGATGTAATAACTAAATATTTCATGTGTAAGTGTGTTACCCACTGTCATCGGTGGATGACCTTAATATAGAGAGGTATGCAACTGAAAAATACATTCTGCATACGTATTCAATACCTGCAATTTTATGCATACGTATTCAACATTTGCAGTTTCTTGACAAAACTGGTTTACCAAGAAATAACCGCTAGCCCTGATGAAATATCTACTTTAGCCTTTTAAAGATAGTCTAAAATTCATACAAAAAGTTACATTTTGACAAATTTAGCTCGATATTGAATACGTATGCAAAACAATGCGGCATCTTCTTATTCGTGGCAATGCCACGTAAATTAACGTCAAACTAATAAGAATTACTGTGTTCAACTTACTTTGGGAAATAGCTTGTGCGCCTATTTATTATTTATCTGATGTTGATATTCAATGTTGCCTGCCAATCGCAACATGCAAACGACACGACCAAAAGCTCATCAACGGTTACCGGCAATGCGACAATTCGTTTCGCCGCAGCCCATTGGCTTGCGCGTGATGTGATTGTTATTAATAAAACCTATAGTCACCCGTCATTATCATTAATCAATTCATTAATCAGTAGCGATGCAACGCAGCGTTATCCGTTAACGGAAACCCAAGCGCCAGAATGGCTTGCAAATCAGTTTCCACATCTTAAGGGCTTTACTAGCTATCGCATTAATATTAACGACGATGATCTTAAGCAGTTACTCAAGCAACCATTAAGCATAGTTGACGATAGCAGAGATAACGCGACAAATACTGGCACTAAAGTACAAATTGCTGCGTTACTTGATCAGCTTTACACATCAAGTGAAAACGATGCCGATGAAATCAGTGATTTTGGCGCGCGTATCACAGATAGCGGCGTGCAATTTAAGCTGTGGGCGCCGACGGCTATCTCGGTAAAAGTATTATTATTTGATCAAACAAAACAAGCGTTATCGCCTGCCGAGCTCGATATGGTAGAAGATAGCGCCACTGGCATTTGGTCAGCATTAGGCGAGCAACAATTAGCTGGGCAATTTTATCGTTACCAGCTGACCTTATATCATCCAGCAAGCGGAAAAATAGAAACACTCACGACTACTGACCCTTATTCTTTAAGCCTATCAACCAATAGTGAGTATTCACATATTATCGATTTAAATGATGCCAATACCATGCCGCTCGGTTGGCAAAATCAGCAAGACAATCCTGTTAACAACCCTGAAGATAATATTTTTTACGAAACCCATATTCGAGATTTTAGTGCTTTTGATAGTGCGCTAACCAACAAAGCATATCGTGGTAAATACTTAGCGTTTACCGATAGCACCAGTGACAGCGTCAAACATTTAACCGCGTTAAAACAAGCAGGAGTTAATAGCATTCATCTACTGCCAACATTTGATATTGGTACCATCAACGAAAACAGCGAACAGGTTGTCGACATCAACGACAGTATCGCGAAAATCTGTCAATTAACTGAGCTTGCTGAGATCTGTAACCTTGAAGGCGACCATCAAGCGACGCTACTAAGCTATTTAACTGCCTTGCCATCAAATAGCGAGCAACAACAAGCCATTGTTTCTGCGCTGCGCTCGGTTGATAACTACAACTGGGGTTATGACCCATTTCATTACAGCGTGCCTGAAGGCAGCTATGCTATCGATTCCGAAGGAAGTGCGCGTATAGTTGAATTTAGAACCATGATACAAGCGCTGCACAACATGGGCTTTC
>JBNKXM010000162.1:0-5242 GCA_050300315.1 Thalassotalea sp.
CCGCTCCAGGGTATATAGCGTGGCATCAAAAGGTGACATGATACGAATGTCCAGGCCATCGGTATCATGATCTTTTAAATACATTTCAACTTTACTAATAAGTTTGGCATCATGTGCACGTTTATCATCTAACCAGAAAATCGCTGGAACATTCGTCGCTTTTGCACGAGTAACTGCTAATTTAACCCAATCTTGAATAGGTGCGTCTTTAGCCTGACACATACGGAAAATGTCACCAGTTTGTACTACTTGTTCAAGTAAGGTTTCACCATTAGCATTTACAACACGTACTGTGCCGTTTGCTGCCATAATGAAGGTTTTATCGTGTGAGCCGTACTCTTCCGCTTTTTGAGCCATTAAACCAACATTTGGTACTGTACCCATAGTTGTTGGATCGAACGCACCGTGCTCACGGCAAAAATCAACAACCGCAGAAAATACCCCTGCATAGTTACGATCTGGAATGATAAACTTAGTATCTTTTTGTTTACCATCTGGGCCCCACATTTGACCTGAAGCTCTTAATGCAGCTGGCATAGAAGCATCAATGATAACGTCACTTGGTACATGTAAGTTAGTGATGCCTTTGTCAGAATCAACCATCGCCATTTCAGGACGAGTTGCATAAACCGCTTGAAGATCAGCTTCGATCTCAGCTTTCTTATCAGCAGGTAAACGTTCAATTTTTGTGTAAACATCGCCAATACCATTGTTGACATCAACACCTAATTGTTCAAAGGTTGCCGCATGTTTTTCAAACACGTCTTTATAAAACACTTTTACACAGTGACCGAACATCACAGGATCAGAGACTTTCATCATGGTTGCTTTTAAATGCAACGATAACAAAACATCTTTTTCTTTCGCGTCATCAATTTGCTTTTGATAAAAATCAACTAACGCAGATTTACTCATTACTGATGTATCGATAATTTCTTTATCAAGTAATGCAAGGTTTTCTTTCAATACCTTAACATCGCCATTCTCAGCAACAAATTCAATATTTACTTTAGTTGCACCGTCAATAGTGACTGACGTTTCGCTGCCGTAAAAGTCGCCAGCGTCCATGTGCGCAACATGAGATTTTGATTGATTTGACCAAGCGCCCATTGAATGAGGGTTCTTTTTCGCATAATTTTTAACAGATGTTGGCGCGCGACGGTCTGAGTTACCTTCACGTAATACTGGGTTAACTGCAGAACCAAGTACCTTAGCATAGGTCAGTTTAATCGACTCTTCTGCTTCATTTTGTGGCTCTGCTGGATAATCAGGTAAGTTATAACCTTTCGCTTGTAATTCTTTAATTGCAGCTTGTAATTGAGGAATTGACGCAGAAATATTAGGTAATTTAATGATATTAGCTTCAGGTGTTTTCGCTAATTCACCTAACTCAGCTAATGCATCACCAATGCGTTGCTCTTCCGTTAAATACTTTGGAAAATTAGCAATAATGCGACCCGCTAATGAAATATCACGCGTTTCTACATCAATACCTGAAGAGGCTGTAAATGCTTTAACTATTGGTAACAATGAATGCGTCGCTAAAGCTGGCGCTTCATCGGTAATGGTGTAAATGATTTTTGATGATTCGGTGGTCATTTTTTATCCTACTTTTATCAGCGAGTATGCAATAAAATGAATATAAAATTATAACTAAAGCATGATTATTCATTTTATTTAAAAAAAATATTTGCGCGCGCATAGTATAGGAATTCAAAGCGCATTAAAATAGCCAGTTGAAAACTATCGCTGGCTAAAATAGGCAAAAATTTGTGACATTGCAGAATAATAAAGGTGTTAAGCGTAATACACCGCTAAAACGCCAAAAGGTACGACCAGTAAAGGAAGCACGTAAAATTGTATTACTCAATAAACCGTTCGATGTTTTGAGCCAATTTACTGACGATGATAAACGCAAAACCTTAAAGGATTATGTCCCGATAAAAGACGTCTATGCTGCAGGAAGACTCGATAAAGACAGTGAAGGATTACTACTGCTAACTAATGACGGTAAGTTGCAACATCAGTTAGCCAATCCCAAGCAAAAAACGCCTAAAACCTATTGGGTTCAAGTAGAAGGTTGTCCTCAAGAGCAAGATTTGCAAGCATTACGAGACGGTGTAACCTTAAAAGACGGTCCAACAAAACCTGCAAAAGTAAGTATAATGAATGAACCTGATGTTTGGCCTCGTACCCCACCGATAAGAGAACGTGCTAATATTCCAACCACTTGGCTCAGTATCACCATTACGGAAGGCAGAAATCGTCAAGTACGCAGAATGACCGCCCATATCGGCTTTCCAACCTTAAGACTGATCCGTTATAGCATAGGCAAATATACTATCAAAGGTATCGAAAGCGGCAAATACAAAGAGATGAATCATGAGTAATAGTGAGCAAGCGCATCACCATGAAGAACAATTTAAACCCAATACAACGGTCGCAGTGATCGTGCATTGTCAAAATAAATTTCTGTTAGTGGAAGAAATAGAAAACGGCCAACACGTTTTTAACCAACCGGCGGGACATATCGAAGCTAATGAAAATTTATTAGCTGCAGCAAAAAGAGAATTACTAGAAGAGACAGGGCTTGAGCTAACACCGCAATACTGTAGTGGTATCTATTATTTTCATCGTCCAGAACTTTCCTTGTACTTTTTACGTTTTTGTTTTGTTATCGAATTAAGCGAATTTCCACCAACCTGCCCACAAGATAGTGATATTTTGGCGACACATTGGTTTAGCTTAGAACAAATCCAAGCTAAAACTCAGGCATTACGCAGTCCTATGGTGTTTGATTGTATTAAAGATTACCTCAATGGTCAGCGAATTGAGTTAGCATTATTAAAATCTAACCTGTAATCTCACGCTAAACACTATATCCTAAAAAGACACCGTGCTATAATTTTGCGCCTTTTTATCGAGACCTGAATTTTAAATGTCATCAAACGAACCATTAGTTGTTAAAAATCCTCAAGATACCAAAGTAATCGTCGGTATGTCTGGCGGTGTCGACTCTTCTGTTTCTGCCCACTTGCTGATCCAACAAGGATACCAAGTTGAAGGCCTCTTTATGAAAAACTGGGAAGAAGACGATACTGATGAGTATTGCGCGGCGGCAGACGATCTTAAAGATGCGCAACAAGTCTGTGAAAAATTAGGTATTAAACTTCATACCATTAACTTTGCTACTGAATATTGGGATAACGTTTTCGAATATTTTCTTGCTGAATATAAAGCAGGACGTACCCCTAACCCCGATATCATGTGCAACAAAGAAATCAAATTTAAAGCATTCTTAGAATTCGCCTGTGAAGACTTAGGTGCTGATTACATTGCAACCGGTCATTATGTGCAACGAGCATTTCGCGATGGTAAATGGACCATGTTACGTGGTTTAGATAATAACAAAGACCAAAGTTATTTCTTATACACCTTAAGCCATGAACAAGTTGGCAGAACATTGTTTCCTGTCGGTCACATTGAAAAACCTGAGGTCAGAGCCATTGCTGAACAAGCAGATTTAGTCACCGCTAATAAAAAAGACAGTACAGGCATCTGCTTTATTGGTGAGCGTAAGTTCAAAGACTTTTTACAACAATATTTGCCTGCTCAACCAGGTAAAATTGAATCGGCTGAAGGGCAAGTAATTGGTGAGCATGATGGTTTAATGTACCATACACTTGGGCAACGCAAAGGCTTACGTATTGGCGGTTTAGCCGATGCAGGTGAAGCGCCATGGTATGTGGTTGATAAAGATTTAACCCGTAACGTATTAATTGTTGGTCAAGGTCACGATCATCCGCGTTTATTTTCAAAAGGCTTGATAGGTAATCAATTACATCTGGTTAATCGTGAGCCACTTGAAAAACCACTACGTTGCACAGTAAAGACCCGTTATCGCCAACAAGATGTTGCATGTACCCTTACGCCAAGTGCTGATAACTCAGATGAATATACTGTGATGTTTGATGAGCAGCAAAGCTCAGTTACGCCAGGACAATCAGTAGTTTTTTACCAAGATGATGTCTGCCTCGGTGGCGGTATTATTAATACGTTAATTCGTTAAGTCATTCTCCGATAGGTAATTTTTTATGCATAAACTTAATGAACAAACGGTAACATTAGCTGCGATATGTCAGGTTGCCGTGCTCGTACAAAAACTGGCACGCCAAGGACAAACGAGTGAAGCAGAGTTTACCACCTTGCTTAACAGTATTATTGTGACGTCCCCCGACAATACCTTGCAAGTGTACGGCGGCGAGTTAGCTCCGTTAAAACTAGGATTAACAAGCTTAGTGTCACAACTAGGCGATCAATCGAAACAAAAAGATCCCGAAATCACCCGTTATGTCGTCAGCTTGCTTAGTTTAGAAAGAAAATTAAGCAAAAAATCAAAAGCCTTAGCACAATTGGCTGAACGCATTGATCAATGTAAACGACAATTAGCGCATTTTGACATCAACAGCGATACCTTAGTTGCAAGCTTAGCCGGTATTTATAGCGATATAATCAGTCCATTAGGTACACCGATACAAGTTGCTGGTAATCCAGAAATACTCAAGCAACCAAGTAATCAACATAAAATCAGAGCGCTATTATTAGCCGGTATGCGCTCTGCTGTGCTATGGCGTCAAGTAGGTGGCAAACGCCGAACAATATTATTTTCACGTTCAAAAATTGTTGAATGTGCCGAGCAATTGCTCAAACAGCTTTAACATTTAAATAGACAACTTTGTAAGTTAACTCAATTAGGAACTTATTATGGAACTTTCAGCTTTAAGTGCAATTTCACCAGTCGATGGTCGATATGGCAGTAAAGTAAAGGCACTTCGCCCTATTTTCAGCGAATTTGGTTTAATTAAATACCGCGTCACGGTTGAAGTGCGTTGGTTACAAAAATTAGCAGCAACCAGTGAAATCAAGGAAGTTCCACCATTTTCAGCCGATGCTAATGCAGTGCTAGATGCGATAGTATCAAATTTCAGTGAACAAGATGCTTTGCGCATTAAAACCATTGAAGCAACCACCAATCACGACGTTAAAGCAGTCGAGTATTTCTTAAAAGAGCAAGTTGCCAATAACCAAGAATTAAATGCAGTAACTGAATTTATTCATTTTGCCTGCACATCGGAAGATATTAACAATCTCGCTTACGCATTGATGCTCGACAGTGCACGCAGCGAAGTTGTGTTGCCTCACATGGACCAGGTCATCAGCGCCATTCGCGCGCTCGCCCATG
>JBNKXM010000163.1:0-5232 GCA_050300315.1 Thalassotalea sp.
AGCACTAGAAGTGCTATGCCTCTGGTCGCTTTGGGTCCCAAGCTGAAGTGAAGAGGTTCCTCGAATCCCAGCCAGCCTTTCCCAAAGACCTCCCCGGCGGTCTTATCCGGCAACAAAAGATCAGCGATAACGTTCGTTGGTCCACTTAACGTTCTCGTTGCTAATGATATGTTGAACATAAAAAAGGTCGAATAACTATTCGACCTTTTTTGTTATTCTAACAGGATATTAACGGCTTAATGATGTTCTAACATTTGTTCAAAAACTCGTTCAACCTCATCCTGAGTTTTATGGGTAAGCCGACTTACCACCACGATCGCTACACTAGAGAAAATAAAGCCCGGCACTATTTCATAAAGTACCGCACTTAAGCGCTCGCCATTGATAGTCACAGGCGCGTAAATCCAAAACAGCACAGTTGCTGCGCCAACCAACATACCAGCTAATGCGCCATTACGATTCATTTTCTTCCAAAACAGGCTAAGAATAACCACGGGACCGAAAGCCGCACCAAAGCCAGCCCAAGCGTTACTAACAAGACTTAAAATACTGCTGTCTCTGTCATACGCTAAAAATACCGCGACAAGTGCAACCACTAAGACCGAAATTCGACCAACCAAAACGAGTTGTTGTTCACTTGCTTCTTTATTGAGAAACGTTTGATAGAAATCGCCGGTTAACGAACTTGACGTTACTAACAACTGGGATGAAATCGTACTCATAATGGCAGCTAAGATCGCCGCTAACAAAAATCCAGCAACAAAGGGGTGAAACAATACCTGTGACAGCAAAATAAAAATTGTTTCCGGATCGTTAAGTGTCGCGCCTGTTTTGGCAACATAAGCAATACCGGCAAAGCCTGTTGCCATCGCGCCACAAATTGACACTATCATCCAGGTCATACCGATCCGTCTTGCCGCGGGTAAATCAGTAATTGAACGTATCGCCATAAAGCGCACAATAATATGCGGCTGACCAAAATAACCAAGTCCCCAAGCCATTGCTGAAATAATACCGAGTAAGGTAACTCCGCCAAACATGTTGAGTAATTCAGGATTAATCGCAGTGATAGCATTATTCATTTCGCTCACTCCACCAAGATCATTTATCACGACAAATGGCACAAGCACGAGTGCGACGAACATAATACAGCCTTGAACAAAATCAGTGAGACTAACGGCTAAAAAACCACCAAACAAGGTATAAGCCACGACAACGCCTGCCGTGATATATAAGCCTGCTTCATAATTTAAGCCAAAAGAGCTCTCAAATAACTTGCCGCCAGCAACCACGCCTGATGAGGTATAAAGTGTAAAAAATACGATGATAACAACAGAAGACACTAAGCGTAACAAGTGAGATTTATCATTAAAACGATTTTCAAAAAAATCGGGTAAGGTAATAGAATCGTTGGCAACTTCAGTGTACGTACGTAATCTGGGAGCAACGATCAAATAATTGAGATATGCGCCAAACGCCAAACCAACGGCTATCCACATACTGCTTAAGCCAGTGATATACATGGCACCTGGTAAGCCCATTAACATCCAACCACTCATATCTGATGCCCCTGCTGATAATGCCGCTACCGATGGGCTTAAACTTCTGCCTCCGAGCATATATCCTGAAACATCACTGGTGGATTTTTTGTAGGCGTATAAACCAATAGCCAACATCGCGATAAAATAAATCGCTAAAGAAATAAACGTTGCAAATGCCAAAATAAACTCCAATTAATGGTATTTCGTTTTGATTTTTATTTTTCGTTAGAAACAAACTAGAAATACAATAAAAAATAAGATAATGCTATTATGCTGATATTCAATATTATTACTATGGCTTTACAATAAAAATTGTAATTATGATGGCGAAGGTAGCCTTTTCCAGAATTTATAACCGTATTGAAAAAAAGTGATGAAATGTCTCGTTAATTTTCATATATTCTATATTCAAAGTAGTGAACAGGAACTTCTATGTATTTCTATGCAGCTAGGCAACCAATTCTAGATAAAGATAAAAAACTCTTTGCCTATGAATTATTGTTTCGCGATAGTATTGATAATATTTTTCCCGATATCGATGGCGATGAAGCAACCAGCAAAATGGTTGAAGCGAGCCAATTTAATATGGGGATCAGTGAATTTACCGGTAGTAAACCTGCATTTATTAATTTTACCCTCGAAACCCTCAGCAAAGATTATCCAAAAATGTTAACCACAGATGAAGTGGTTATTGAAATACTTGAAACGGTTAAGCCCGGGAAAAAATTATTAGGTTTATGCAAAGAGTTGCATGAACATGGTTATACCTTAGCGCTTGACGATTATGTTCATCAAAGCGTTTGGGCGCATTTTTACCCTTATATCAAAATCATTAAAATTGATTGGCAAGACACTAATGTAGAACAAATTCAAGAAGTTAAAAAAGCGATCAGTAATCATCCTCATATTCAGTTACTGGCAGAAAAAGTCGAAACTTATGAAGAATATAATCAAGCACTTGAGTTAGGTTTTGAGTTATTTCAAGGTTTCTTTTTTGCTAAGCCCGAAATGGTGAAAACAAAATCACTGTCCCCTTCACAAATGGCGATGGCGGAATTATTGTATGAAACCTCAAAACCTGAATTAGATCTCACCAGTATTACCTCAGTATTTGAACGTGATGTTTCACTATCATACAAACTGCTTAGATACGCCAATTCAGCTATTTTTAAACGTCGAAGTGAAATATCAACGATAAAGCAAGCGTTAGTCACTTTAGGCTCTGGTGAACTAAAACGCTTTTTAGGCTTAATGTTTGCGACTAACGTCAACCCAGACAAACCCAGTGAACTAATTACTTCCGCAATGACGCGCGCGAAGTTTTGTGAACTGGTCGCCGGTGATTTAAAAGCGCCAATTGATACCTCAATTGCTTTTTTGACTGGCTTATTATCACTCATTGATGCCATTTTAGATGAAGAGTTAGATAGTATTCTCGATAAACTCCCACTAGCTCAAGAGATAAAAGAAGCATTGACGACACGTAAAGGTCTGTTGGCTGCGTTGATTATTTTAGTTGAGCAAATTGAACATGCTCAGTGGGATAAAACCAGCGTTGTTATGGAAAAACTTGGCTTAACAAAAGAGAAAGTAGTTAAAGACTATAATGAAGCTATCGCTTGGGCCGATGAACAATCAGCACTGGCACAAGGTTAAAGTTAAAGTTAAAGTTAAAAATTAAGGTCACTTTGATCGTCATTTCTATCGTATAAAAAAAGCGCAGTCATGCGCTTTTTTTAGAGTGAAATTTTACCGTTATCAAGCAAAACCATTAGGGTTTTGCGATTGCCAACGCCAGGTATCTGCAATCATGGTCGCTAAATCACGTTCGGCATGCCAATCCAATAATTGATTTGCCACGCTCGCATCGGCGTAAACTGTACCTATATCTCCCGCGCGACGCGGTACAATATCGTAAGGGATAGCTTGACCACTGATCTCCTTAAAAGTATTAACAATTTCTAATACTGACGTGCCGTTACCTGTACCTAAGTTAATCGGTTGACAGCCGGTGATCTTAGCTAAGCTTTCCACCGCTTTAACATGACCTAAAGCTAGATCAACTACATGGATATAATCGCGTACCCCAGTACCATCTTTTGTTTGATAGTCATCACCAAACACTTGCAACTTAGGCAAGCGCCCAACAGCAACTTGCGCAACATAAGGTAATAAGTTATTCGGCACACCATTAGGATTTTCCCCAATTAACCCGGAATGGTGAGCACCAATTGGATTAAAATAGCGCAAACAGGCAATCGACCACTGAGCATCACTTTTCGCAAGATCAAACAAGATGTGTTCGATCATTAACTTAGTTTGCCCGTATGGATTAGTCGCCGATGTTGGCATAGTTTCATTTAACGGTGACTCATTATTTTCGCCATAAACCGTTGCCGATGAACTAAATACTAAATTTTTAACATTATGCTCGGCCATCACTTGAAACAAAGTAACAGAGCCTGTGACATTATTATGGTAATAACTCAACGGAATGGTATTTGACTCACCAACCGCTTTTAACCCTGCAAAATGGATCACTGCATCAAATGCATGATCGTTAAATAGCTCATTCATTGCTTGATAATCACAAATATCTGCTTCGACAAATATAGGCCGTTTACCTGTGATTGTTTCAATACGGTCAAGAACCAGTGTAGAAGAGTTTGCCAAATTATCGACAATAACAATTTCATAGCCCAAATTAAGTAATTCGACTACGGTATGACTGCCGATATAGCCTGTTCCGCCGGTGATCAAAAGTTTCATCGTGACAAATTTCCCTAGATGTGATGAAGATTACTGTTGGTAATATTGTGACACGCTTTGAATAAATTGTTCAATCATTTGTGCGGGTAATTGATTTACGCCCGCCGCTGCCGCTCTTCCGCCGCCACTAGGAAATTGCGCACAAATATCGCCGGCGCCTTGTTTATTAGCTAGCGGTGCGCGCAGGCTTACGGTATAAGTACCATCTTCATTTAACGTAAATACCGCATGGGCTCTATTAGGCGATTGATTCGCTAATTCATTACCATACACACCACTAACCCGTCTTGCCCATTTTTCATCGGGTAATTCAACCGCTAAACACTTATCAGTTTCAGCTAGTATTTTTGCGCTTTGTGCGCGTTGCATATCACTTAAGTAAGCGGCTTCTAGTTGATGAAATATCGAACCAGGTTCTTCAATCAAGGTTAGAGGATCTGTATATCGCACTAATTGGTTAAATAACTGCTCCGGTGGAAAATGCAAATCATCCACCGCTCGACCATAACCATTATAATTAATGTAGATGCCAAGTGACTTGAGCTGCGCTTTTTCATTATCAGTAAGTGCTAATTGCTGTGCTAAGTTATCTGCTGCGACAATCATGTTATCACCGTAAGCAGCAGCAACCGCCCAGCGAGCAAATTGCCCATTAAGGTGGTCATTAACTAATAAACTAGTACAGGTATTAGCATCGGTATCAATAATTGCGGTAAGATGCTTACTAATCGGAATATCGCCACTGCGGTGATGATCGACATAAAACACCTCAACATCTTGAGCTAACAAAGCGCTTAATGCGCTACTGTTTTTCTCCATCGAGATATCTAACACCGTCACAGAAGTTGCGTCAGCAGGTACTTGTTTTAGTAAATCAATATCGCGCTTCACGCCCGTTATTAAGCTCGCGGTTTTCGGCTCG
>JBNKXM010000164.1:0-5214 GCA_050300315.1 Thalassotalea sp.
TAATATTTTCTCATGTAGTGTAGCACTATATTTGTACTATACTTTAGTCGTTACACCCATATGATAGGAAGTCATAGGTTTTTCGATTTCACCTATTTGAGGGGTAAGCGATGCCGTCCCGTGAACAACTTTTGCAGATCATCGATATTCAGACCGAAGTAGCTAAACTTGGCTTAGACTTGGGCGGTGTAATGCAATTTATTGTCGAACAAACGCTCTCTTTGATTAATGCCTACGGCGCTGTTATTGAGCTTGCCGAAAATGATGAAATGGTCTACCGGGCAGCGTCTGGCTCTGTAAAATCGCAACTTGGCTTGCGACTAAAAATAAGTTCGAGTATATCAGGATTAAGTGTGACTACCGGAGAAACGCTAGTCTGTGTTGATTCTGAAATAGACGATAGAGTTGATCGAGAAGCTTGTCGAAAAGTTGGGCTACGTTCAATGATTGTTATTCCATTGCTACATTTAGATGAAAGAATTGGCGCGCTGAAAGCAATATCAATAAAACCAAATGCTTTTTCAGCAGCAGATATTCAAGTACTTACTTTGTTGTCAGATGTTGTCGCTGCCGCCATATATTTCTCTGTAAAATATGAACGAGATGATCTTTATTTTAAAGCAACGCATGACGATATGACGGGGTTGGCAAACAAAGCGTTATTTATGGAGCGCCTTAGAAATACAGTCTCTTATAGCAGTCGATATCATAAGCTCTCTGGTGTGTTAATGATAGATATGGATAGGCTTAAGCATACTAATGATTCTTATGGACATAGGGTTGGCGATGCGGTGCTTATTGAATTTGCTCATCGTTTGCAGCAAGTTGTACGAGCGAGTGATACCGTTGCAAGATTAGGCGGCGATGAGTTTGGCGTGATTTTAACACCCGTAGAAAATACAGAGGGAATTGAAGCTTTTATTCAACGTATTCATGAGCGACTCGCCGTGCCGTTCGTCTTTGAAGACATGCATTACTCTCTTGCAGCAAGTATTGGTTATGCGGTCATTCCACAAGGCGGAATTGAACCGGATAAAATATTAGCATTAGCCGATCAGCGAATGTATGCGGTAAAAAAATCCCACCATCAACGCGATAATCAGCTCATTGTCAGATAACAATTGATAAATCAGATAAATTGTGCAGTTTTTCTCTAGTGAACAGGTCTGTTAATTAAATAACTGAATCATAGGTTTATCGAAACATCATTCGGTCGTGAATATTGATGTCGTTAGAAAAAAATGGTGTATCGGTTTTTGCCTAATTCTTTCGATTGATAAAGGGCGATGTCCGCTTGTTTTATTTCTTTTTCAAAATCCACTGATTGCGTCGCTTGGCAGAGTTTGAAGCCAAGGCTTGCAGTAAAGTTAATGGATAGACCTGAGGTAAATTTTATTTCCAGCCGTTCTATGCCTTCAAGCAGTCGACTTGCTAAGCTTTCAACGTTAGAGAGTTTTTCTATTGCAATGGCAAAAGCGAACTCTTCACCCCCATATCGACAAAATACATCTTCTGCCCGAAAAAAATGCTGAAAGTAATTGGCCAATTCTTTAAGTACTACGTCACCAACATCATGGCCATGTTTATCGTTAAGTAATTTAAAATTGTCGATATCAAGCAGGCCAAACGCAACGGTTAATTTTCTTCGGTTACAAAACTTGATCAAGCGCTTTGTTTGGTCGATAAAAAAACGTCGATTTGGAATATTAGTTAATGGATCCAGAAAGGCTATTTCTTCGAGTTTAGCTTTGGCTTTTTGTAGTTCAGAGGTTCGTTTATCCACTCGATTTTCGAGTTCTTGTTTTAATAATTTCAAATCTTGATTGCGTTTTTCAAGTTGCTCAATCATGAATTTTCGTGAAGAGATATCGCGTTCAATGGCGGCGAAATGGGTTACTTCATGATATTTATTGGTTAATGGAATTATATTCATTTCTATCCAATAAGGGCGACCATCTTTGTCATAGTTTAATAACGTTTCGCTGACTGCACGTTGTGCTTTTAGTGCATCATGAATACGACGGGTAGCATCTTTATCGGTTAGCGCGCCTTGCAAAATGCGTGGTGTTTCTCCTAACACTTCTTTAGCTTTATATCCTGTTAGCTGTTCAAATGCGTGATTGACGTAAATGATTTTAGGTCCGGTAGGGGAATCAATATTTTCAGCTTCGGTGACTATCACTATATCTTGTGTGTTCTCCACTATGTCTTGAAACGAGAACAATTGTTTTGAGTCAGTAATATCATTGAAGGTGATGACGATAAAGCTTTGTTCATCGTCAGCTTCACCTTGGTAATAGGCATTGATCATAAACCAACTAATTTGATCGCTTGAACTGTCAACAACTCCGAGTATTTCATTGGATAAGCGCTGTTTTGTCCGTTTAACTTTATTGACAGGGTAATCTTCTATTGGCAGGTTTTTTCCCGATTCATCTAAAAAGCACCAATGGGTGTCAAATGCATCTTTGCCAATGATTTGTTGATAGGATAAGCGCAATAGTTTTAGTGCGGTAGGGTTGGCGTAAGCAATAGAAGTGTCCCAGCGATGAATAATGACACCAATGTGGGCGTGCTCAAGAAGTGTTTTTAAGTTGAGTTCACTAATATCGTTCATGGGAGTACGAAAACAGCTACTGCATATCTTAAGCTTAGGTTAATAAGTAAATTTATCATAATTATGGCGTGCTATTACACGTGTTATTCGCATGTTGAAACGTCATGATGGTAAGTGCTTTGCTGCTTTTTTATTGCTTTCGGTCGTGCTGCTTTCTTGTTAATTGTTTTTCTTATCCTGAAAAGCAACAATATAGATAAAACCTTGTTGATGACTGATTGTTAACGTTTTATCTTGAATTTTTGCTGGTCAATATCTGGCTAGCAACGATAAAGTTTACGATAAAGTTGAATTGGCAATGAAATATAAAAATAGTGTACAAAGTACCGTTGGTGGTCATCTTATTTTGGTTTTATTGGTGCTTATCTGTTTCGCTTGTGGCGGTGGAAATACTTCTAAAACTAACATTAAACCCAATGAGCCGAAGACTGAATCTGGGAGCAAAATAGTGCTGAGTGTTGATGCGCCAGAAGTTGGTAGTGCCATTTATTTAAATGGGGAATATACCGGAGAAGTTACACCTGCTGAAATCTTGCTTGATGCGGGTGAGTATTCAGTCGGTGTAGGATTAAAAGAGTCACGGCAGTATTTAAAAACCACGCTGTCGGTTGTGGCTGACACTGGTCCCATGTCAATTTCGTTAGATTCGACACATCTACAACCCGCTAAAGTATGGCAGGCTCTATTTATTGGAGTCAACCAAGTGCAAACCCCAGCGGGCACATGTGTCAGTGAATATTCATCGCAAGAGTTAGATGCCGCATTCGAATTTTTTATCTGGAGTTTTAAACAGCGAGTGGAAGGCTACAGCTATAATACCATGCAATGGCAATTTGATCGCAGAGACATCAGTGACCAAGTTGTCACCCTTAGTGATGAAAACCTGATCACACCAGAGATTATTGATAATTATATCAGCGATGTGAGTAAAGGTTCATATGACTTAATCGTGAGTTTTTTTCGTGGTGGTGCAGGGAGCGATGAAGGCTGCTTTATCGATGATTTTAAAGGCATCGCTTGGTACGATTATCGGGTGTTAAATTCAGATGCTTCATATTTCACCATTCGTTATTATGATGATGTTCAAGGCAATATTGATGCGTCTAAGCTCAATGATGCGGATCCAGGCATGTTTATTCATGAATGGCTTCATACCACGGCAGAATGGTTTTTTCCAGATCGTGGTTATACCATGCCCATTGATAATGGTCAGGTAGTCCATGCTGCAGGAGCGTATAATTATAGTTTTCCTTGGATGACTTGGTATCGGGATTTGATCTCGGGTCAGGTCAAGCAAGGAAATCACTACGTTGGCATTGGGCCTGAAGCGTTTTTGGCATGTACAGTCAGGGAAAGTGCGCTTGAGGCTTGTGATGCCAGCGAGTAACTAAGCAAATCTTATATATCTCATTTAATTAACTAGGAGGTGTTGAACTGTATTTTAGTTCTTGCGATAAGCTGACAGTTCAACACCGATAAAACAAACTTTTCTTGTAACGATATTTATCGTGCTGCTTGGTCATTAATCAGACAAATGTGATCATTGAACGTTTTATTTGCCGTTCATGCTTTTTCAACAATATAGCAATATCATTTGAGCATACTAGAATTATCCATAGTTATGATTCACGATGGTACAGAATTATTGGTTCGCTGATCGAATTAATTACCTAGAAGCACATATGAGTAAAAACGTAAAATCTACTAATTTTATTGCTATCGGTACTGAGCGACTTGAGAGTGTTGCTGCGTCAAAAGTAAAAATAACCAACCTTGTTGCTGTGGTTACCTGCTTGATAACTTTGCTATACGCACTGTACTTTTTTTTCGTATTGGCACATCAACAGGTGGCCGTACTTAATCTATTTTTTGTTGCCTGCTATGCACTGACCGTATTTTTTAGCGCAAGAAGAGCTTACCGACTGGCAAAGAGTTGGTTTTTCATTGTACTCATAGTACATGTCTATTTATTCAATATGTATGTTTTCGGTGTCGCTGCCGGTTTTCATTTTTATTATTTGATTATAACTCCAGGTGTTTTTCTGTTATTTGATGAGCAAGACAAGCTGTTGAAATTTATTTTTTCATTGGTAAGCGCGCTGCTATTTTTTATTTGTGAGCAAAGTGAGCACTTAACGCCGTTAATTGCGTTAAACCAGCAAGCAACACAACAGCTCTTTTTATCAGTGATTTACGTGACCATGTTTGAAACGTTTTTCATTATGGCGCTACTCAGTCGCAATATTGACAGTTACCAGAAAGAGCTTAAAGCGATGGCTGATACCGATGCGTTAACTGGGATCAATAATCGGCGCACCTTTATGAGTGTTGGTGAGGAATTATTTGAACATGCCAAGCGTTATCATCATCCACTGTCATTACTTTTATTAGATATTGATTACTTTAAAAACGTAAATGATCAATATGCTCATCAATGGACTTGCTGTAAATCAATATATCATCAAAGTAAACCACCATGAATTTTCCAATGAAAGCACGCAAAACCTCATTCATTAATCTCATGAAGGTACTAGGTGCATTAGTTAACCCAAAAGGCATTACTAACCACTCGTATAAGCCGAACTTAGTCTTGAAAG
>JBNKXM010000165.1:0-5206 GCA_050300315.1 Thalassotalea sp.
ATATAAATAATGTCTATCTAAGCCAACTTCAACGGGAATAAGTTTGCTATCACCTGTGGTGGTCTCGGTTAAGATTATATTACCTTGAAAAAGTCCCGCAGCATTGAAATTTGTAATATCAGGTGTGATGGTTATTACACCATCGCCTGTACCTTGGTTGACGTCAAGTGTCAGCCAGTCAACGTCGGTTTCTGCTTGCCACTGATTGCCTTCACTGGTGATTGATAACGTTTGGTTCGCTAATGCACTATCACCTAAAGTCGCTCGAAAACTAACCAGTGGTTTGTCTGTCGTTAATTGCCAAATGAGCAATGAAACATCAATATCATGATGTACTAAGTTAATATTATCGACGTCGCCTGTGGAGAGCCTTAGTTTGGTATTATATTGATTAGCTATGATATTTTCGGCATTAATGACATCGATATAAAGAGTTGCAGAATGGTCGGTGACATTTTCAGTGCGAAACGATAACCAGCTCACGGGCTGACTGTCTGGGGCAAAACCTACTAACAGGCCATTTCCTTGAAAGTTGATATCTACTTGGTAGCTATCATCAGATACCTGAAGAAATTCATTACTAAAACTTATCGAACTGGTATTTGCGCTAATGGTGTATTTGTCTGATTGACCGCCTGAACTTCCGCCACAAGCTTGCAATATTGCCGAAATCGACAAGATGAAAATGAGACGACTAAGTTGATTCAGATATTCCTTCATACAGTTCCCTATTATTGTGATTAACAGCTTATCGGGTAGCATTTTTTAATATTTTGCGTGATTCTTTTGATAATGTAAAAACTTATCATATTTTATTCATCAAATAGGACTTTTTATTGACTTAAAGGTAGAATAGTTAGATGTTTTGCACTAAATTGCATGTTCTTGTAGCTTAACTTGGCAGCGTCTGGACAATATTGAATAAAGCAATACTACATACCGCCATCGATTTATTATCGAGGCGAGAGCATTCGGTTAATGAACTCGTAAATAAATTGCGACAACGAGAATATTTACCTGCAGAAATTGAACAGACGATAACATACTTGCTCGACAATAATTACTTGAGTGAGCAACGTTTTGCCGAAAGTGTTTATCGTAGCCGGGTAAACAAAGGTTATGGTAAAAACTATATTGAATCTGAATTACGACACAAGGGCGTGAGTCAGGCGATAATTGCTACAGTTGCTGACGAGTTAGCGGTAAATTGGTATGATATTGCCGCGCAAAGTTACCGAAAAAAATTTAATGATCGTTCAATAAGCGATCAAAAAGACAAAGCAAAGCGGATAAGATTCCTGCAATACCGTGGTTTTTCAAGTGATGAAATTTTCTCGGTATTAAGTGAAGCGCATGATTAGCGTGCATATTTGTCTCAATAGATAACGAATTACAGCTTTAATTAACTAATTGGATATTCCCATGATAAAAACCAGTGCCGATTTAAGACAGGCATTTTTAAATTTTTTTGCTTCTAAACAGCATCAAGTAGTGTCGAGTAGTTCATTGGTGCCAGGCAATGACGCCACGTTATTGTTCACGAATGCCGGTATGGTGCAATTTAAAGATGTTTTTCTTGGCGCTGAAAAACGTAGTTATACGCGAGCAACATCGTCTCAACGCTGTGTTCGCGCAGGTGGTAAGCACAACGATTTAGAGAATGTAGGTTATACGGCTCGTCATCATACCTTCTTTGAAATGTTAGGTAATTTTAGTTTTGGTGATTATTTCAAAGAAGAAGCGATTAGCTATGGTTGGGAATTTTTAACCCAAGTATTAGGGTTACCAAAAGAAAGATTATTAGTAACCGTTTACGAAAGTGACGATGAAGCCTATCAATTATGGGCTGATAAAATCGGTATACCAGAAGATAGAATTATTCGTATTGGTGATAAATCACCAAGCAAAAAATTTGAATCAGATAACTTTTGGTCAATGGGTGATACCGGGCCATGTGGTCCATGTACCGAGATTTTTTATGATCACGGTGAACATATTTGGGGAGGACCTCCAGGCTCGCCAGAAGAAGATGGTGATCGCTTCATAGAAATTTGGAACGTGGTTTTCATGCAATATAATCGTCATGAAGATGGCACCATGGAACCTTTACCAAAACCATCTGTTGATACAGGTATGGGCTTAGAACGTATTGCTGCCATTATGCAAAACGTTCATAGCAACTATGAAATCGATATTTTCCAAGCGCTAATTAAAGATGTTGCGCAACTATTGCATTGCAATGACTTAGAGCATAAATCATTGCGGGTTATTGCCGACCATATTCGCTCATGTAGCTTTTTGATTGCCGATGGGGTGATGCCATCAAATGAAGGCAGAGGCTATGTGTTACGTCGCATTATTCGTCGCGCGATTCGTCATGGTCATAAATTAGAAGCAACCTCTCATTTCTTCCATAAATTAGTGGCATCGTTGTGTCGAGAAATGGGCGAGGCATACCCTGAGTTGATTCAACAACAAGCGGTGATCGAAAAGATCCTACGTATTGAAGAAGAACAGTTTGGCCGCACGTTAGATCGTGGCATGCTGTTATTAGAAGATATTTTAGATAATTTATCGGGCGATACCATTAACGGTGATGATGTTTTTAAGCTGTATGATACTTATGGCTTTCCTGCTGATTTAACCGCTGATATCGCACGTGAACGTCAGCTGAAAATAGATCAAAATGGTTTTGATATTGCAATGGGCTTACAACGTGAACGTGCCCAACAAGCAAGTCAATTTGGCACCAATTATAATGAACAGTTAAAAACCGAGAAGCAAACGGCGTTTAAAGGTTATACCAATCACAACTTTTCCGCGACGATCGTTGAATTATTTAATAATGACGGACAAGTTAGCGTGCTTAACGAAGGTGAGCAAGGTGTTGTCATCCTAGACAATACGCCATTTTATGCGGAATCCGGTGGTCAGGTAGGTGACAGCGGTTATATCGTGACAGAACACGGTGTGTTTGAAGTCTCTGATACCGTAAAAATCGGTAATGCCTTTGCGCATCGTGGGGTAGCTAAAACAGAAATCCAGTTAAATGCTCGAGTAAAAGCTGAAATCGACGTAAATCGCCGAGAAGCTATAGTTAAAAACCACAGTGCGACTCATTTATTACACGCGGCACTGAGAAAAGTCTTAGGTGATCATGTAACGCAAAAAGGTTCATTATGTGATGAAGAGAAACTACGTTTCGATTTTTCACATTTTGAAGCGATGACGGCAGCGGAACTTGCTGAAGTAGAAGCCTTAGTTAATCAACAAATTCGTAAAAATCATTGCCGAGATACGCAGTTAATGCAAATTGATGAAGCGAAAGAAAAAGGCGCAATGGCATTATTTGGTGAGAAATACGATGATGAAGTCAGAGTGGTGACCTTAGGTGATTTCTCAACAGAATTATGTGGTGGTGTGCATGTTGATCGTACTGGCGACATTGGCCTAGTAAAAATAGTCTCTGAGTCGGGGATTGCTGCGGGTGTACGTCGTATCGAAGCGGTTTCAGGGCAAGGAGCGTTAGCTTATATTGATAATCAAGCAAATACCTTACAGTCGATTGCTAGTTTGGTGAAATCTGATGTCAATAATGCGCTAGATAAAGTTGAACAAGTTATTAGTAAGAATAAGCAATTAGAACGAGAAATATCAGCACTTAAACAACAGCTTGCCGCGCAAGCTGGTTCAGATCTGATTAATCAGGCTATTGAAATAAATGGTGTTAAAGCGTTAATTGCAGAGCTTAATGGTGTTGCATCGAAAGATCTTCGAGGCATGGTTGATGAGTTAAAAGTGAAAATTGGCTCTGGTATTATTATGTTAGCTACCGCTGATGACGGTAAAGTGGCGTTAATTGCAGGCGTAACCAAAGATTTAACAACAAAAGTTAAAGCTGGTGAGTTAGTCAATATGGTAGCTCAGCAAGTAGGCGGTAAAGGTGGTGGACGACCAGATATGGCGCAAGCAGGTGGTAGCCAACCAGAAAATGTTGGCAGCGCTTTAGCAAGTGTTAATCCGTGGTTGAACGAGAAACTTAGCTGATAATTACTTCCAATAACAGGATTAAAAAAAGGAAACTCTAGCGAGTTTCCTTTTTTATTGGTCAAAGTTAATTGAGATGCTGTGAGATAAATAATTGCTCGGTTTAAAAACATACAAATGTTAATATTAAGTTAATATGGTTTTATCTAGATATTAATTGCGCTAAATAAATAGCCAAAATGTTGCTTTTTGACTGTACCGTGCTCAGAAGCTTGCTAAAATACTAGGTATTGGTATGTATTAATGAGAAGCTAAATAAAATTACTAGCGTTTTGTTTATTTTTCTTATTATTAATAAATGTAATTTGAGTAAGTGATTATTTTTTCATAATTATTTACACAAATTTGTGTGCGAAATATCAATTGTATACTAAATTTATTACTAGCTTATTTATATTTAGTGGATCCCGTAGTTAAACATAAAGGAAATTAGGAATGTTAATATTAACACGTCGAGTTGGAGAAACCTTGATGATAGGTGACGATGTCACAGTGACTGTATTAGGTGTAAAAGGCAACCAGGTTCGTATCGGTGTCAATGCCCCTAAAGAAGTTTCGGTTCATCGAGAAGAAATTTATATGCGAATTCAGTCAGAAAAAGGTGACGGCGAACCATCTGGCAATAAGTTCTAAAATTATCAGTTCAAAGGAAAAGTCGGCAATAGCCGACTTTTTTGTATGTTTAATTAAATCGCGGTATTGCATCGGTGATATTTTAACGGAAAAATGACTGAATTATCGCCGTGTTGGCTGATTTGTCGACAAACGAAAATAAAAGCTAAAAAATCGTTTGACATATTTTTTATATCCATTAATATTCGCACCCACTGGTGAGCTGGCCGAGTGGCTGAAGGCGCTCCCCTGCTAAGGGAGTATCGGCGTTAAACCCGATCGAGAGTTCGAATCTCTCGCTCACCGCCATCCTTATACTAAGGATTAAAATAATGGTATATTGCGGACGCGTAGCTCAGCTGGATAGAGTACCTGGCTACGAACCAGGCGGTCGCAGGTTCGACTCCTGCCGCGTCCGCCACTTTTCTTCAAGTGGTAAAATAATGAAGAGCAGCTACTATTAAGGCTGGTTACCGAAATTATTAGACCGCGGACGCGTAGCTCAGCTGGATAGAGTACCTGGCTACGAACCAGGCGGTCGCAGGTT
>JBNKXM010000166.1:0-5174 GCA_050300315.1 Thalassotalea sp.
AGTTACGATAATCGCCCGACGTTGCCACTGCATTATCTTTAGGTACTATTACTTGCTGCACTGCTCGCTCATTACTTACTGGTTTTTCAATCGCAATATGCCACAACTCACCAGTATGCTTAAAACCTTTGAGACGCATTTCGCCACCAATTTCTACTAAATAGTTATGAATACCTTTACGCTCAAGTAATTCCGCAACAACATCTACACCATAACCTTTAGCGATTGTTGATAAATCAACGTATAGATCAGGGATCGCTTTACGAAGCATATTGCCATCTTCTAAAAACAATTTATCAAGGCCAATTCTGCGTCGTGCCGCAGCTTCTTCTTCATCAGAAGGTACTTTATCAACGCTTAAGTCAGGACCAAAACCCCAAAGGTTGACCAAAGGTCCAACGGTGACATCTAATTTACCTTGAGAAATGGTACCAATACGAATTGCTTCTTTGATAACACGTGCCAATTCATTCGAAATTTTAATCGCTTCGGTTGAGGTCGAACGATTGAACAAGGATAACTCAGAATCTGGGATGTACGTCGACATTTGCTGATTGACTTCAACTAACAAAGCATCAATATCAGCTTGTAATGCCTTACTATCAAAGTCGGCTGTATCTGCCACTACCTTAATATTATAGGTAGTTCCCATGGTTTTCCCTTGCAATAACACCTCGTGTTTTGCCGAATCATTACTTGGAAAACAACCGCTGAGTACTACTAAAAACGCACTCATCGTCAATAACTTTATTAACTTCATATTAGCTTCCTAAATTTTTTATTTAGCTAAATAACCTTAGAAAAGCCACTTAGCTAAATAACCCTCATTTGGGGTAAACAATAAAGGTGACCTAAGTCACCTTTATTTTTCAGTCAATGCTTAGCTGGTTTATCCGCCGAAATCATCTAGTAAGATATTTTCGTCTTCCACACCTAACTCTTTTAGCATATGAATAACGGCAGCATTCATCATCGGTGGCCCACACATGTAGAATTCACAATCTTCTGGCGCTTCATGATCTTTCAAATATTGTTCATAAAGGACATTGTGAATAAAACCAGTTAAACCATCCCAGTTATCTTCTGGTTGTGGATCAGATAACGCCACGTGCCATTCAAAATTATCATTTTCAGCAGCAAGCATGTTGTAGTCATCTTCATAGAACATTTCACGAAGTGAACGTGCACCATACCAGAAAGACATCTTACGCTTAGACTTAAGACGCTTAAGCTGATCGAAAATATGAGAACGCATTGGCGCCATACCAGCACCACCACCAACAAAGATCATCTCTTTATCAGTTTTTCTAGCAAAGAATTCACCAAATGGACCAGAAATTGTTACTTTATCGCCAGGCTTCAAGCTGAAGATATACGATGACATTTTACCCGCTGGCAAGTGTAATTTTCCAGGAGGTGGCGTAGCGATACGCACGTTAAGCATAATAATGCCTTCTTCCTCAGGATAGTTAGCCATTGAGTATGCACGCAATGTTGGTTCATCTACTTTCGACTCTACGTTGAAAAAGCCAAAATGTTCCCAGTCACCACGATATTGCTCTTCAATATCAAAGTCTGAATATTTAACGTGGTATGCAGGTGCTTCAATTTGAATGTAACCGCCCGCTCTAAACGGTACAGATTGACCATCAGGAATTTTTAATTTCAATTCTTTGATAAACGTCGCTTTGTTATCGTTCGAGATAACTTCACATTCCCACTGTTGTACACCAAAGATTTCATCTTCTAGTTCAATTTCCATGTCTTGCTTAACAGCAACTTGACATGACAAACGACAACCTTCTTTTGCTTCACGTTTTGTAATGTGACCTAACTCAGTTGGTAAGATATCACCACCACCTGAATGTATGTGCACGCGACACTGGCCACATGTACCACCGCCACCACAAGCAGACGGTACAAAGATACCTTTGTCTGCCAGTACGCCTAATAATTTACCACCAGCAGCCGCAGTTACTGATTTTTCTGGATCGCCGTTTATTGCAATGGTGACATTACCTGTTGATACCAGCTTAGATTTAGCAAATAAAATCACTAATACTAAGGCAAGTACAATTGCAGTAAACATTGATACGCCGAGTATAATTTCCATCGACCTTTCCTTTTATACTTATCAAAAGGTTGTAGATAACGAGTTATCTACAACGCTGTTAACGTTAAAGTGAAATACCTGCAAATGACGAGAAACCAAACGCCATTAAGCCTGCTGTAAGAAACGTAATACCGAGACCTTTTAAGCCATCAGGCACATCTGAGTATTTCATCTTTTCGCGGATACCTGCCATTAACACGATTGCCATCATCCAACCAATTCCAGAGCCAACGCCGTAAACAACGCTCTCACCAAAATTGAGGTTTTTAGTAACCATAAACGACACACCACCGAAAATTGCACAGTTAACAGTGATCAATGGTAAGAAAATACCTAGTGCTTGATATAAAGCAGGGAAATATTTATCTAATACCATTTCCAAAATCTGTACTAACGCAGCGATAACACCAATATAAGTGATAAAGCCAAGGAAGCTTAAGTCAATTGACTGCTTAGGATCCGTAATGCCAAAGACACTATCTAATGCACCAGGAGCCAAAATACTTTGATAAATAACTTGGTTAACCGGTACTGAGATACCTAATACAACAACAACCGCAATACCTAAGCCCATCGCTGTGCTAACCTTTTTAGATACCGCTAAAAAGGTACACATTCCCAAGAAGAAGGTTAATGCTAAGTTTTCGATAAAAATCGATTTAACAAATAAACTAAGATAATGTTCCATCGCGATTAATCCTTCTCTACTTGTTCTGGCTTATATTGGCGAATCGCCCAAATAATCATGCCAATAACAAAAAATGAACTAAATGGGAAAACCAATAAACCATTACCTTGATACCAACCACCGTTTTCAATCAAAGGCATTACTTCAATACCGAATATTTTGCCAAAAGCAAATAATTCCCGGAAAAAAGCAACAACCACAAGAATAAAACCGTAGCCTAAACCGTTACCGATACCATCAAGAAAACTAGCAACTGGCTTTTCTTTCATCGCAAATGCTTCAGCACGTCCCATAACGATACAGTTAGTAATGATCAAACCAACATAAACAGATAGTTCTTTCGATAACTGATAAGAGAACGCTTTAAGTACTTGGTCAACAACAATTACCAATGAAGCGATAATTGCCATTTGCACAATAATACGAACGCTTGATGGAATTTGATTACGCAACATAGAGATAAACATGCTTGAAAAAGCCGTTACCATCATTACCGCTAATGTCATTACCAAGGCATTCGCCATTGAGCTGGTAACAGCCAATGCTGAACAAACACCTAATACCTGTAAACCAATCGGGTTGTTATCTAAAACAGGACTGGTGAGGATTTTTTTCAAATCTTTAGAGTCACTCATTATTTAAGTCCTCCATTCGCATATTTAGCGATAAACGGGCCGTAGCCTTGCTTACCAAACCAGAAGTTAAGTGTATTTTGTACACCTTTACTTGTTAAGGTTGCACCAGTTACCGCATCAACGCCGTGCACATCACCCGCTTTAGCACCACCTTTAACGATTTTAATTGCTACATTGTAATCGTCATCAAGCATTTTTTTGCCTGGCCATAATGATTTCCAATGTTCACTGGTTACCAATGCACCTAGTCCCGGAGTTTCCTTATGGTCAGAGTAGATAACACTACGTACGGTATTTAAGTCTGGCTGTAATCCTACAAAACCATACATTAAATCCCAAAGACCATTACCGATAATAGGTAGAACCACAGTTTCAATTTCACTGCCGCCATTACGAACGATATAAATCACCGCACTATTGGCACGACGCTTAATACCAGCCACATCATTTTCTAAACTGATACTGCTAGCTAAGTTACGCGCTTCGCGACGTTCTTCAAAACTTTCAGTGTCACCTTCAATGAATTCACCAGTGTCTAAGTTGATCATTTTCGCTTCAACAAAACGATCATACGTAGCGACAATGTCTTTACCAGCAAAGTCTAATAAACCTGCTGCTTCTAAAATTTTTGTTTGCTTATCAAGCAATCTATTCGCTTGTTGTAATGGCTTAAGTTGCACCGCAGAAAGCGATACCAAGAAAGCACACACTAAACAAACGGCAACAACGAAACCTAACGTTCTGCCAAATGTATCTTTATTACTAGACATTACGAGCAAGCCTCCGTTTGATGTTTGACTGAACAACGAAGTAGTCAAACAATGGCGCAAATAAGTTAGCGAATAAAATAGCTAACATCATACCTTCAGGGAACGCAGGGTTAACTACACGGATAAGAACAACCATCACCCCTACTAACGCACCAAACCAATACTTACCAGTGTTAGTAAAAGAAGCAGAAACAGGATCAGTTGCCATAAACATCATACCAAAGGCAAAACCACCAATAACTAAATGCCAATACCAAGGCATAGCAAACATAGCATTAGTTTCACTACCGATAGTGTTAAACAGTAAAGACGTGATAACCATACCGGCGAACACACCTAACACGATGCGCCATGATGCAATACCTTTATAAAGGATGTAAGCACCACCTAATAAGATAGCCGCTGTAGATACTTCACCGATTGAGCCTGGGATGAAACCCCAAAACGCATTCCACCAGCTAGCATCCATTGCATAAGACATTTTACCTGCCGCCGCTGCGCTAAGCGCTGTCGCACCAGAGAAACCGTCAACGGCAACCCAAACTAAATCACCAGAGATTTGCGCAGGGTATGCAAAGAATAAGAATGCACGACCGGCCAATGCTGGGTTCAGGAAGTTACGACCTGTACCACCAAACACCTCTTTAGCAACAACAACACCGAAGGTAATACCTAACGCGGCTTGCCATAACGGTAAGGTTGGTGGAACGATCAATGCGAAAAGGATTGAAGTAACGAAGAAACCTTCATTAACTTCATGCTTTCGCACTGCAGCAAATAATACTTCCCAAAAACCACCTACGATAAAAGTTACCGCGTAGATAGGAAGGAAGAACATAGCGCCATAGAACATCATGCTAAACCAGCCTGACTCAGCCGTTAGACTGCCGCCTAAAAACTCAAACAAGCCTACTTGCCACATATCTGGTAGCGCATAGCCAGCTGCCATAGCTTCAGTCGCTTGGTAA
>JBNKXM010000167.1:0-5160 GCA_050300315.1 Thalassotalea sp.
AAAAGTATGCGCCGATTTCCATACCAACGCACGCCATTAAACCAGCAATAGCACCGAGAGCTAGAAATTCAAACAACACACTGTTACGCAATAAACTCCCTTTCGCGCCTAAGGTGCGCAATATAGCGAGCTCTCGTTCCCGCTCTTCCATACTTGCCTGAACTTGCGCAACCAGCACTAAACTGCCAGCTAGCACCACAAGAATCAAAATCAACTCAATTGCAATTGACACTTGCTCAATCAATTCATTGAGTTGCTTCATGATGTTATCAAAATCTATCATAGAAATTGTTGGATACTTGGCAATCAAGTCGTAAAACGCATCTTTCTTTTCGGGAGCAACATTCCATGCTGAAATGGATGTTGTTGGGAAATCCGCTAACACCGCCTGATTGAAAATCATAATAAAATTCAATTGGCGTGTTTTCCAATTCACTTCTCGAATACTGGTAACGGGTACCGTAAATTCACGGCTACCTAAGTTAAACGACAGCGCATCTCCCAATTTAATATCTAAGCGTTTTGCGACTCCTGATTCCACAGACACTTGTTGTGTATTATCACCTGCTTGCCACCACTGCCCCTCTAGTATTTTATTTTGCTGCGGCAGCTCAGCTCGCCAAGTCAGGCCAAGCTCTCTGCCCATGCCTTGACGACCTTCTTGTTTTTTCTCATCAGGTTTTTCTGAGTTTTGAACTTGCGACTCTTCTTTATCATCTTCAATTTTAATGGTTTTTTCACCGTTAATTGCCGTTAATCGGCCGCGATAAATCGGATAAAAGCCACGATGAGGAATGTCATACTGCTGAGTAAATGCTTCAAGTGGCGCTATTTGCTCTTGTGTGATGTTCACTAGATATTGATTTGGGGTATCGTCAGGAAATTGAGACTGCCACTCTTCAATAATCGAGGTCTTCATCACGGTGATCAATAACAAAAGCTTTATCGCAATAGTAAAGCTTACCAGCTGTACACTATTTTCATTTGCTCGACGTTTTAAGTTCGCCAATGCTAAATGCCAAGACTGCCCCGCTTTAGTACCAACGCTTCGTCCAGCATTCATCACTAAACGGCCTATGATAAGTAATACTGCTGAAACGAGTAATCCCCCTGCTAACAAAGATATGCTCATAACAACATCACCACTGAAGATCAAAAGTAATGCCAGTAAAGAAACTAATGGGATTATTTGATGCTGACCAAATTTTGGCAATGGACGAGCACTAAATCCGCGAATCACAGATAAGGGTGAGGTTTGAGTTAACTCATTAATGGGATGAATCGCAAAAGCAATCGCACATAATAATCCGGTGACAATTGCGGTTAAAAATGGCGTAAAACTTAACGGTGTATCATCTAAAGATAAGTAGCTTTCTATTGCATTAGCGCCCAGCAGCAATAAAAGGTAACCAAGCAATAAACCAACGCTAATACTGATAATGCTCAATAAAGTCCAATGTAAACAATAAAGCTTTCTAACATGCGAAGTCGTAGCGCCTAACGCGCGAAACACGGCAACGACAGACTGATGGCGCTGGCCATATCGTCGACTGGCAACCGCAACTGCAACTGCAGCCAAAACAATCCCTAACATACTCGCTAAAGATAAAAACTTCTCGGCACTATCTAAGGTGGTTGATAAACGGTTTTGCGCACGTTTAGCATCATACCAACGTTGGGTGTCGTTTACTTGCGGCTTTACCCATGTTTCATAGGCCTCAATGTCATCTTTTTCACCGGCAAACAAATAAGCATGCCAAATTCGACTACCTGGCTGAACAAGTTCGGTTGCTGGTATATCATCAACATTCATTAAAATTGATGGCCCCGCTACTAAAAAGCGATATGAACGATCCGGAACATTAACCAGAACACCCGCTATTTTTAATGGTGCTACACCTATTTCAACGGTATCACCAATAGCTACGCCTAAGCGGCTAAGTAAGCTTCGTTCAACCCATAGTTCGCCTCTTTTAGGTCCACCAACTACTTCTTCCGGACCATTTAATGAGCGCTTAATCGTCAGTTCACCACGCAGTGGATAATTTTCACTAACCGCATCAATCTCACTCAATAGCATTTTATCGCCAAAAAATACCATAGAGTCAGTAAAGACTTTGTTAGCTATCTGTAAGTTATGTTCTTTAGCTTTTGTTAGAAACGTTTCATCTACTGGGCCATTGCCACTAAAGACCCGATCGGCTGCAATAGTGTTGGTACTATTACTAACAATAGCGTGCTTAATCTGTCCCGAGAATCCTGTTAAGGAAAATACCGTAGCCACAGCGAGTACTATGGCTAAAAAGATAATGGTTAATTCTCCACGTCGCAGTTCGTGATCAAGTAAACGTAGCGATTGTTTAAACCAAATATTATTGTTTGCCGTTTTCATTTTTAACCCATATTTGCTACATTTGCCGCACTTCGATCAACAAAGTCACTATCAGATTGAGCATCTGTTAATACGCCACTATCCATTTCAACTTGCCTTTGGCAACGCGCTGCTAACTTAGGATCATGAGTGACCAGCACTAAGGTAGTGCCTGACTTTTCATTGAGTTCAAATAATAAGTCTGTCACTTGTAAACCAGTTTTAGTATCAAGGTTTCCAGTGGGTTCATCTGCAAATAAAATATCAGGTTTGGTAATAAACGCGCGGGCAATCGCTACTCTTTGCTGCTCCCCACCTGATAGTTGTGACGGATAATGGTCTATTCGATCGGCTAAGCCAACTTGTGTTAATAACTCTTTGCCTCTTTCTTCAGCATTTTCCATATTTGCCAATTCCGCAGGCAACATGACATTTTCAAGTGCGGTTAAACTGTTAACTAACAGAAATTGCTGAAAAATAAAACCAACATGGCTGGCTCTGACAAAGCTTCTTTGCTCTTCATTTAACTGGTGTAACGCATGGTTTTTAAGATAAACTTCCCCTGTCGTTGGTAAATCAAGTCCGGCAAGTATCGACAACAGTGTCGTTTTACCCGAGCCCGATGAACCAACAATCGCTAAGCTTTCACCAGCTGTAACCGTTAGCTCTAGCGGCTTTAATAGCTCGAGCGTTTTATCTTCTAGTTGAACAGACTTAGTAAGTTCTCGAACCTTTAAAATAATTTCGGAATTTGATTTCATGAATAAATATCCAGCGTTTGCTTTATCTTTAATAATTTATTTAGCCCTAATGACCAGTAGTTGGGCAACTAGTTCCATTTTACTACTAGGTGATAGTGTCAGTGCAAGCTATGGGATGCAACAAAATCAAGGTTGGGTACACCTATTAAATCAGCAGTTGGCAGCGAAAAAACGTGACTATAAAATTGTTAATGCCAGTATTAGCGGAGAAACAACAAGCGGCGGTTTAGCAAGGTTAGCGAGCATTTTAGCGTCGGATAACTTTGATCATTTGCTCATCGAACTCGGTGGTAATGACGGTCTGCGCGGTTACTCACCAAAATCAATTAAAAACAATTTGTTACAAATGATAGCCATAGCAAAACAGCACAATATACCTGTTTCTTTAATAAAAATTAAAATCACACCAAATTACGGCGCTAGATACAATAAGCTATTTGAACAAGTATTTGACGATGTTGCCCAACAAACAGGTGTTAATTTATTACCGTTTTTTATGGAAGAAATCGCCTTAAACCCTAAGCTGATGCAAAAAGATGGCATCCACCCGAATGTCGATGCACAACCTATCATTGCCGACTATGTCGAGCAGCAACTTGATCTATTAATGAATTAATATTGCTATGGATTTTATCTGGATTTTATTTGCCTTTAGCTGTGGTTTAGCAGCGAAGTTAATTACCTTACCACCATCGATTGGTTACTTAGTTGCCGGTTTTGTTCTTCATTTTCTAGGCTTTCAAGCCGACTCTATGGTGCTAGAACTGGCAAATTTAGGTATTACCCTGATGCTGTTTACCATAGGTCTTAAACTGAATATCAGTGACATTACCAAGACCGAAGTTTGGGGCACTAGCCTTAGCCACACCATTATCTGGCTGATTGCCGGTATCGTCTGCTTAAAATTAGTCGCGTTAGTGTCACTCCCCTATTTGAGTGACCTAACCTTGTCAGCAAGTGCCATTATTGTATTCGCATTATCATTTAGTAGCACAGTATGCGTAGTAAAATTAATGGAAGACCATGGTGAAATGAAAACACGCCATGGAAAACTGGCTATCGGCATTTTGGTAATGCAAGATATTATCGCGGTGATTTTCTTGGTACTAGCAACGGGCAAAACCCCATCTTGGTACGCATTATTACTACTTTTAGCCATACCAGTAAAGCCTATGGTTAATTTCGTGCTAAACAAAGTCGGCCATGGTGAACTATTGCCTTTAACCGGTTTTTTCATTGCGTTTGGTGCATACGAATTGTTTGAGCTCGTCGGGATCAAAGGAGACTTAGGCGCGCTGCTTGCAGGCATGTACTTAGTTAACCATAGTAAAGCCACCGAAATCACTAAATCATTACTTAATTTTAAAGATCTATTTTTAATAGGCTTTTTTCTGTCGATTGGTTTTACTGCCTTGCCGACCTGGGAAATGTTAGCCACAGCCTCGCTGATTACTTTATTATTACCGATAAAGTTTGCCCTGTTCTTTTTCCTTGCGGTCAAGTTGAAACTCAGGGCACGTACCGCGTTTCTATCTGCCCTTGCGTTAGCAAACTTCAGTGAATTTGGCTTGATCATCGCGGCAATAAGTACCCAAGAAAATTGGCTATCAAAAGAATGGTTAGTGATATTATCTTTGGCGGTCGCTATTTCGTTTATTATCACCAATATTACTTACAACTTTGCGCATCAGTTTTACAATCGCTATAAAGAGACGCTCAAACGCTATCAAGCTAGCAAAAAGTTAGCGGAAGATGAATTTACTCAACCTAGTAATGCGCCGATCGTTATCGTTGGTATGGGACGTGTTGGCATGGGAGCATATCGTGCCTTAAACGAGCAATCGGCTAATCAAGTGTGGGGATTAGATACCGACAAAGCTAAAATTCAGGCATTAGCAGAGCAAAATATTCAAGCGATCTACGGCGATGCCGAAAATATTGATTTTTGGGAGAACATCGATCTTAGTCAGATTAAACTGGTGTTACTGGCACTACCTAAGGTACTCGATATTATTAGTATTACTGAAC
>JBNKXM010000168.1:0-5156 GCA_050300315.1 Thalassotalea sp.
ACCATCTAAGCCATTCTCTGCGCTTAAACAATTAGATACGCTGAGACAGAACTTGGATAAGCAGATTATCGAACAATCTACTTATCAATTGAGCCGAAGAAAATCTGCATCTATCTTAGATGGTAAACCTGAAACCGTTCCACATTCACATACGCCACAAACACAAGAGCAGAAAATAAAACAAGCTCCCCAACAACTGGGTAATAATATACAAATGCTCAAAGGTGATGACGGAACTTGCTACGTAAAACGAGATTTATCTGATGTTGGCATGGAAGGATTAACCTCGGTAGAAGCATTTAGCTGTGGCATGTCAAAATTTGACAGAAGCTTTAAAGAGCATATGAAAAAAGTAAGAGATAAATTAGGAAAATAAATTAACAATCAACAACGAAACGTTACGATTTTGGTAATTGTTCAATAATATTAAGCCTTTGTTTCAACTTATGTATTTCTTCCTTGTTTTGTCGAATAACATCGTTGATGTATAACATCAACGCTTGCTCTTTAAAGGTAGAAAGATGAAAAGTGGTTGGTGTAAAAGGTAAATTTTTCGCAAGCGCTAGATGATGAACAAAGCCTTTTTCCATCAAAAAGTGCGCAACATTATATTCAACATCAGCCCCATCAACTCTTTGTGTATCAACCATTTTTAACGCAGTTAACGCATTAATGGTTTCACTAAAATGTATGTCATATTTTTCCTGTAATGGATACCAAGCAACAGGAGAAAAGCCTCGAGGAAAAGCCAGCGAATGGAAATTTTCTATGGTGATATTAACATTGCTTTCTTTAACCATAGTTCCACCTAACGCTGTGATTATCTTATCACTAAAAAATCGAGGTACGGGATTGCCATCTCGCCAACTAGGATTATCGGGATAAATAAAGTCAATATTTCCCGTTTTTTCATAAGCGAGTTTTAGTCTTTTGATCGGCAGAGATTTTACTTGAAACTGACACTGTGTTTTTTGAGACAACCAAGTTACAAAGTCACCAAAAAAATTGGCTTGCTCAGGCTGAACAAAATTATAGTGAGGACTATATTCAATGGCTTCAACACCAATAACAAAGACTTTGTTGGGTATTGGACAAGCATAGCTATTCTTTGTTGCTATTAATGAAAAAACAATCAAAGATAGAATAGCTTTCAAGTTAACTTGCAATTGCACACTCCCATCTATTAAAAATAAATAACACTAGAATTGTGACATTTTACCCAAAGTATCTCATCAAAGTATAAAACAGTATAAATAAAGAAGTCGCCTTAAAGGCGACTTTTCATTAGCTTTTAAAAAGTAAATTACTGTTTAAAGCATTATGCAGGTTCTTGAATGATCACTTGATCCGCTTTTTTCGTATACTGTTCCATCTTATGGAAGTTCAAGTAACGATAGGTATCAGCTGCAGTAACATCGATTTGCTTAGCATATTCAAAATACTCAGCAGGTGTTGGTAAATGACCAACAATGGCACCTACTGCCGCTAACTCAGCTGATGTTAAATATACATTAGCACCGTTACCTAAACGGTTAGGGAAGTTACGAGTAGAGGTAGAAAGCACTGTTGATTTTTCAGCAACGCGCGCTTGGTTACCCATACATAATGAACAACCCGGAGTTTCGATACGCACACCCGCTTTACCATAAGTTGAGTAGTAACCTTCTTCAGTTAATTGGTCTCTATCCATCTTAGTTGGTGGCGCAACCCACATACGAGTATTTAAAACACCGCCATAGTTTTCAAGTAACTTACCAGCTGCACGGAAATGACCAATGTTAGTCATACATGAACCGATAAATACTTCATCAACTTTATCACCAGCAACTTCTGATAATAATTTCGCATCATCAGGATCGTTCGGACAACACACGATTGGCTCTTTGATCTCATTTAAATCAATTTCAAGCACGTGCGCGTATTCTGCATCAGCATCAGCCGACATCAATGAAGGATTAGCTAACCAAGCTTCCATCGCATTGATACGACGCTCAATAGTACGAACATCACCGTAACCTTCACTGATCATCCACTTAAGCATCACGATGTTTGACTGTAAATATTCAGCAACTGCATCTTCTTCAAGCTTGATTGAACAACCAGCTGCAGAACGTTCAGCAGACGCATCAGATAATTCAAACGCTTGCTCAACCGTTAAGCCTTTTAACCCTTCTATCTCTAATACACGACCAGAGAATTCATTGATTTTACCCGCTTTTTCAACGGTCAATAAACCGTTCTTAATGCCGTAATAAGGAATCGCATGCACTAAGTCACGTAAGGTAATACCTGGCTGCATTTCGCCTTTAAAGCGCACTAATACAGATTCAGGCATATCAAGTGGCATAACACCCGTTGCTGCAGCGAATGCAACCAAACCAGAACCCGCAGGGAATGAAATACCTAATGGGAAACGGGTATGTGAATCACCACCTGTACCAACAGTATCAGGTAATAACATACGGTTTAACCAAGAGTGAATAACACCATCGCCTGGGCGAAGTGATACACCACCACGGTTCATGATAAAGTCTGGTAGGGTGTGATGCGTTACCACATCAACAGGCTTAGGATAAGCCGATGTATGACAGAAAGACTGCATGGTTAAATCAGCAGAGAAACCTAAACACGCTAAATCTTTAAGTTCGTCACGCGTCATTGGCCCTGTGGTATCTTGCGAACCAACAGTTGTCATTTTCGGCTCACAGTATTGACCAGCGCGAACACCATCAACACCACATGCTTTACCGACCATTTTCTGCGCTAAAGTAAAACCTTTTGATGACGCTTTTGGATCGACTGGCGTTGCAAATAAATCAGTTGTTGCTAAGCCTAATGCTTCACGAGCACGACCCGTTAAGCCACGACCAATGATTAATGGAATACGACCACCAGCACGAACTTCATCTAACAATACAGGGCTTAATTCAAAGGTAGAGATAACCTCATCACCTTTCTTAACAACACCTTCATATGGGTAAATATCAATAACATCGCCCATATTCATTTTTTGTACGTCTAATTCAATTGGCAACGCGCCTGAATCTTCCATAGTGTTATAGAAAATAGGTGCAATTTTACCACCTAAACACACACCACCAGCACGTTTATTTGGAATACAAGGAATGTCATCCCCCATAAACCACAATACTGAGTTAGTCGCTGACTTACGCGATGAACCTGTACCAACCACATCACCAACATAGGCTAATGGAATGCCATCTTTTTGTAATTCTTCGATTTGTTTGATTGGACCAACACTACCGTCTTCATCTGGTGGAATACCTTCACGGCTAATTTTAAGCATAGCTTTAGCGTGTAATGGGATATCAGGACGAGACCAAGCATCAGGAGCCGGTGATAAATCATCAGTGTTGGTTTCACCAGTCACTTTAAATACTTTAACCGTGATTTTTTCCGCAACTTTTTCTTTTGAGGTAAACCACTCGGCATCTGCCCAAGATTGCATGACTTTTTTCGCAGCCGCGTTACCCGCTTCTGCTTTTTCTTTAACGTCATAAAAAGCGTCAAACATTAATAAGGTATGAGATAAACCAGCAGCGGCTTTATCTGCTAATGCTGCATCATCGAGTAAATCAATCATAGGTTGAATGTTATAACCACCCAACATAGTACCTAATAATTCAGTCGCTTTTTCCGCTGATAAAATAGGTGAGCTTGCTTCATTTTTGGCAATAGCCGCTAAAAAGCCTGCTTTAACGTAAGCAGCATCATCAACACCTGCTGGTACACGGTTCGTTAATAAATCAATTAAAAACTCTTCCTCGCCTGCTGGTGGATTTTTCACTAATTCAACTAGTGCAGCAGTCTGCTCTGCGTCTAACGCTTTCGGTACTATGCCTTCTGCGGCACGTTCTTCTACATGTTTACGATATTCTTGAAGCACGGCGTTCACCTCTGTGATAAGAAACAGTAATTAAGTACTTAACATAATTACTATTATTAATTAGAAAATTTTCGGCGTGATTATACGACAAGCCCAAGGTAATTAAAATCTAACTGTCATTCATTAAAGCTATAACTACTATAAAAAACACAAATAGTTGATAAATATCAGTCAATAACACCAAAACAACAGGTTTACCAGATAAACGCAGACACGTGAGATAAAGATAGCTTATTTTTTTGGACACTCAAGGTTTGCAGATAATGACGGCTGAATATAGTTTGGACTGATCCGGCGGTCATCAAACTTTTCCACACCATTATTTATTTGTAAGGTAAAACCATAACTACCACACAGTGTATAGGCATGCCTGATTAAAAACGTCGCTAACTGAGGAAAACGCGTTTTCTCTTTAGTTAAAAGTTCAATGGCATATTTCTCTTCGCTGATACGCTGTTGCTTATAATGCACTTTATGATCAAAATCATAACTTGTACCATCTTCACGAGCTTGCGCATTAAACGAAACAGTTATAGCAGTAAATAAAAGAACCATGGGTTTAAGCATCTTGCTGACTTCCTTTTTAAAATAACAACATAAGTATAGCGACTAATTTACCACGAGTTGAGTAATGATTTATTAAGCTTTACTAGCCAAAGCGCACCAATCTAGTAAAATAGCCTTCTATACTTCTTATATTTTGCAGCGACATAAAGGAACTTATTCAATGCGCACATCAAAACTGACTAAACTTTGCCAAATTATTGGCTTATCTCTTGTTAGCTTACCTATGCTTGCTAATGAACAACCTGATGCCGAATCTTTGGTTGGTCACAGTTACTTAGGTGGCCATGCCATGTTTATTAGAACAGACAATGACCGCTTATTTACCCAAGATGCTAACTCTTCAATCGATCACGGTTCTGGCATAGGCGCAGAATTTGGCTATCGTATATCACCATGGTATGAAGGGCGTTTGTCTTATACAAATCTGAATATCAATACCGAAAACAAAGGCTATGATGTTCCTGATGGTTCAAGCGTAGCTTTCGATTTACTGTATTTTCCTTACCAAAAAAGCTTTTATTTTGTCGCAGGTGCTGATTTTCTAGACATTGACAACTCTAATTTGTCTGCCGATCTCGGCGCAGGATATCGTTATTTCATCAACAACAATGCCGCTTTTTATCTTGAAGGTAAAGGCCATTACCAGCTAGATAATGACTTCACTGACTTTTCAACCAAAATT
>JBNKXM010000169.1:0-5115 GCA_050300315.1 Thalassotalea sp.
CAATGGTCATCTGATGTCATACGGTCCATCGCTGCTGTGGACGCTACTAGCAACCGCGCGTGTGCGACGTGCCCCACTATAGCAAAGGTCCTCTGATGTCATAGAACCTGTCGTTATTGTTGGTGGTGGTACCGCAGGATGGATTGCTGCGGCGACCATTGGAAATATTTTTAGACATACCGATCTAAAGATTGAATTAATCGAATCAGACGAGATTGGCGTCATCGGTGTTGGTGAAGCAACGATTCCGCCATTGATCACCATATTAAATAGTTTAGGTATTGATCTTGTTGATTTTATAAAAGAAACACAGGCAAGTTTTAAGCTAGGCATCAAATTTCAAGATTGGCATACCAAAGGTGAATCTTATTTCCATCCATTTGGTACCCTTGGTAAAGAGATCAACGGCTATGATTTTTTTCAGTGCTGGTTAAAATCTCAAGCTGAAGGCGATGATACGCCGCTTATGGCGCATTCACCAGAATCAATTCTTGCAGATAAAGGTAAGTTTTTTCTACCTTCTGAAGTACAGAACACACCGCTTGCCCGTGCTTTTTATGCGTTACATTTAGACTCGGCTTTAGCAGGAAAATATTTAAGAAATTATGCTGAAAAGCTCGGTGTGAATCGTAGTGAAGGTATCGTGGAACAAGTTGCTCAAACGGATGAAGGCGCGATAGCGTCAGTCACGTTAAACAGTGGTCAAACGATAGCCGGTGATTTTTTTATCGACTGTTCGGGGTTTAGAGGCTTACTAATCGAGCAAACTTTACAAACTGGTTATGAAAGTTGGGCCGATTTTTTACCTTGTAATCGCGCTGTAACGGTACAAACTAAAAATGTTGGTCCGATCAATCCTTATACGATCTCAGCAGCGCAAGATGCCGGTTGGCAGTGGAAAATACCACTGCAACACCGAACAGGTAACGGCTATGTGTTTTGTGATAAATATCTCTCCGATGAACAAGCGATAGCAAGCTTACTTGCAAATGTTGATGGTGAACCATTGATGACGCCTAAGGTTATTCCATTTACTACTGGGATGAGAAAAAAATCTTGGGTGAAAAATTGTTTATCGCTCGGATTGGCGCAAGGTTTTATCGAACCACTTGAATCAACAGCTATACATTTAGTGTCAAAAACTATAGCGTTTTTTATTCGCATGTTTCCAACGAAAGAGATCAATCAGACCTTGATTGACGAATATAATCGCAGAGTGCGTGCTGATTACGAAGAGATCCGAGATTTTCTCGTGTTACATTATTGTACTACTGAACGAGAAGATACTGAATTTTGGCAGTGGTGCAAAAATATGGCTATTCCAGCCAGCCTACAGAAGAAAATTGACTTTTTTAAGGTATCAGGTGGCCTGATCCCTGGTACTGAAGAGCTGTTTCAGCCAACCAGCTGGTATGCGGTTTTTAATGGCATGAAAGTGCAACCACAACGTTATAATCCAACGATGGACACATGGGATTACCAAAAGCTCAAAGAAATTTTAGATAAAGGACGGGCAGGGTTAAACGATATTATTGATAAACAGCCAAGCCATGATGAATTTTTAGCGACATATTGCCAAGCGCCAAAGTTGTAGCAATTTTCTTGTAACAACATAAAAAAAACGACTTTTATGGTCGTTTTTTTATCTCAGTAATTTGCGTAATAACCTTGAGAGCAGATTAAATATCAGACTCAGCTTTACAATGCATATTGATAAATGCCTGATGACTCATCGCCTGCTGTGCGGCTGAGGCCATGGATTGTTTCATCTGCTGAAGATTTTTGAGAATGATGTCAGGTGCGATGGCGTTGGCACGAATGTCATAGCGCTTAGGCATGACATTAAAACCATTATACATACTTAACCAACTGGCTTGCTCGAACGACTCATGATCATACATAACCACATGTCCTTGACTCTTGTAGACTTCAATTTTATGAGCTAACGAATCTGGGATCTCCATTGCCTGACAATAGCGCCAAAACTCGGTATCGTTACGTTTGGTTAATTTATAATGTAGCACGAGGAAGTCGATGATGCGTTCAAGCTCGGCATTATGTAAACGATTCACTTCCGCGATGTCATGTTGATTAAATGACTTATCAGGGAAGAAGGTATAAAGTTTGGCCAAAGCCGTTTGTATCAAAGATAAGCCAAGAGACTCTAACGGTTCTAAAAATCCACCCGCTAATCCGAGCGCAAAACAGTTCTTGTGCCAAATCACTTCTCTGGTACCTAACGGGAAATCAAATTGGCGAACATTGTTTATCGTTTTACCATCGACATGAGCGAGTAAAGTATCTTCTGCAGTTTGATTATCAATAAACTGACTGCTGTAGATGTAGCCGTTACCCATGCGATGTTGCAATGGAATTTTCCACTGCCAACCAGCATCTCGACCTGTTGCTATAGTATAAGGCGTTGGGGAACCACTGAGCTCTGTTTGTACGGCGACTGCTCTATCGCACGGTAACCATTTACTAAGATCTTTTAAGCCAATTCCCATAGCACCGTTGATTAATACCCCTTTAAAACCAGAGCAATCAATGAACAGGTCGGCAGAGATCTCTTGACCGTTATCAAGAATAACCGAATCAATAAAGCCACTGTCTTTGTTAAGTTTTGCACCGGTGACATTAGCCGAAACATGCTCAATTCCTTTGCTAACAGAAAATTTTTGCAAATATTGTGCATACAGCGCAGCATCGAGGTGATAAGCGTAGGAATAGTCAGCCAAGGGGGTCTGTGGATTTGGATTGGGTTGGGCAAAACGATCTAATTGCGCCAAGGTCGTTGCAAAACAATAATCTTTTAAATTGACATCTGCACCTTGCAAGCGCATCCGGTTAACATAATGATGAAACTCTACGTCGTTAATTTTTAAGCCATAATCCGCGAAAGGGTGAAAAAACGTTGAGTTTTCTTGATACCAGTTGTCAAACTTTATCCCCAATTTAAACGTGGCTTGAGTGGCTTTAATTAACTCGACTTCATCAATACCTATGTTTTTATTAAAAGCTACTATGTTGGGGATCGTCGCTTCACCAACACCGATAGTGCCGATATTAGGTGATTCGATTAAGGTAACTGAGATATCTTTGTCAGCAATGAATTTAGATAAACTACCGGCAGCCATCCAACCTGTGGTGCCTCCACCGACGATGACAATTTTTCTAATGTTTTCTGACATAGCACTCTCTTTAAATTAAATGAATTACGTTACCTTGATCAAACAGTGGCAGCTTAGATGATTAATGATTGTCGATTTTTTAATCTTATATCAATATCAGGCTAAGTTATGTTTTAAATAATCAAGCTCCCAATAATAAGGTTTTCTTAGCTTGGTCACGTAAGATGTTAACCGATAAATTACTATATTAGCGTCAAGAGTTAAATAAAATTTTGACAGCGCTGTCAAAATAAGAGATGTTTATATAAGATAAATGATAAAGATGCCAGAGTGATGTAATGAATAATAACTTGTTAATAGCCGCGATGGCGGTGTTTATGCTTAATGGCTGCGATCAGCCACAACAGCAACAACCTAAAAATAATGGGCAAACACTAGCTCAATCCACTTCGCTGACTATTGCAATGCAAGCTGATATTGATGATATCGCAAAAAATTTAGTAGTGTCGTTTGAATTGATCAGCAATCGAGAAAAAGAAAAGTGTCGTGCAGATTTAACTGGCGGGCTGTGCTTTGAAGCCAAGTTTACCCTCACTGCCAAAAAAGCGATAACGGCCAAGGGCTGGAAAATTTATTACAGTCAAATAGCGCCTTTGCATAATTTTGATAGTGATGAATTTCAATTAGCGCACCTCAATGGCGATTTACATCAGCTGACATTACAGGAAAATTTTACTGGCTTTAAACAAGGTGAAAGTAAAGAGATCACCTTTAGGGCAAGTTTTTGGTCACTAGCTGAATCTGACATCATGCCAAATTTTATTGTCGCGGGCGATAATCTAACGGCAAGAGTCATTGATAGCACCAAAGCCAAAATTGATGCAGAGACTCAAATGGAATATCTGCCATTTGTTAAACACTACACTGACTATAACAATCACTTTAAGCGCACAGAAACTGACGCGACACCTTGGTTAGATAGTGTTGGTTTCTATCAACGTAATCAGTCATTGGGCGAAACATTATTAGATGTTAGTCAGGTGATCATACCAACACCAAAATCTGTTACTTATCCAGATGGGCAAGGAGATTTAAATCTGTCGACAGGATTAGCGATTGATTTTGGTAATGTGAATAAGCAACAAGTTTTTGTTGCTATTGAGCGTTTGGCAAGTTTTGGTATTCAAGTTTCGGCGAGTGGTGTGCCGGTTCAATTATCGGTTAAGCCCGACAATAATAAAATGATCGGTAGCTATCAGTTAACTGTGTCAGCAAAAGGAATTAACATCACTGGCGTCGATGAAAGTGGTGTGTTTAATGGTTTATCGTCATTAGCCAGTCTCTATCAACTTGGCAGTCAAACCATACCTTATCTTCACGTCGATGATGAACCCTTATATGAATTTCGCGGTATGCTAGTTGATGTCGCGCGTAACTTTAGAGATAAAGCGTTTATCATCAAATTACTTGATCAAATGGCGGCCTATAAGCTTAATAAACTCCATTTACATATGGGCGAAGATGAAGCTTGGCGCTTGCAGATCCCAGGTTTGCCTGAATTGACAGAAGTCAGTAGCAGGCGTTGTTTAGATTTTAGTGAACAAAATTGCCTGTTACCTGAATTAGGGGCGGGCGTAGACCCTAATGCTTCGGTGAACGGTTATTATACCGTGGAAGATTATCAAGAAATTTTAAGAGCAGCGACGGCGCGTCATATTCAAGTGATCCCATCACTTGACATGCCAGGTCATTCACGCGCGGCAATAAAAGCAATGGCAGCGCGTTATCAAAAATACAGTGTTTTGGAAGATAAAGAGAAAGCTGAGCAATACTTATTACACGATCCAAACGATCTTACTCAATATTCTTCGGTGCAGTTTTATAATGACAACACGATAAATGCTTGTCAGGAATCCTCGTATGCCTTCATCAAGAAAGTGATGTCAGAGATGCAAAAAATGCATGCCGAAGCTGGGCAACCACT
>JBNKXM010000170.1:0-5114 GCA_050300315.1 Thalassotalea sp.
GCCATTTGTATGGGCACAATGAACGCGTAATTGATGGGTTCTACCTGTGATGGGGAGCAATTGTACTTTAGTTTGACCTGATGTTCGCTCAAGCACTTGCCAATGGGTTTCGGCATATTTTCCATATTGATAGCACACTTTTTGTCTTGGTCGATCATCAATATCAGTAAGCAAAGGTAAGCGAATAATGCCGCTATCTCCTTCAATTATGCCATCAAGTGTAGCTATGTACTGTTTCGTTATTTCTTTATTAATAAACTGTTTTTGCAAGTCTTTATGAGCGCGTTCGTTAAGAGACAGCACTAATAAACCTGAAGTAGCCATATCTAAACGATGTAAAACCATGCCTCCTCTTGCTTCTGGAAACATTGATTTTATTCGTGTATAGACCGAATCTTGAATATTTTTTCCTGGCACTGACAATAAACCAAACGGCTTATTGACGACAACAAGGTGCTGATCTTGATAGATGATGGTTAAATCTTTATCTTTTGCCGGATTATTCAGTAGTGGATTTTCATCAACAGCCAGACCATCAAGCATAAAATTTAAAATAGCTAAGCACTTACTCTGGCACGCAGGATAAAAATGTTGGTGTTTTCTGATCGCCGAATTTGCTGGCGCTCCCCACCAAAATTCAGCCATACAAATCGGGGTTAACTGGTGCTGAAAGGCAAATTGTAATAATTTTGGCGCGGCGCAGTCACCAGCACCAGCTGGCGGTGTGCTATTTGCGTGTTGTTGAAATATTGATAATAAGTCTCGACATTCACCGTTGGCGTTAAGCAGACGATATTGCTTAAACAAGTGTTTTTGAAGTCGATGTGAAAGCTTTTTTCGGCTGGCCTTTAGTTGCTCTATCTGCTCATTAAACTCAGTAAACGCGAGTTGTGCTTGCGCAACTCTTTCTTGCCAATAGCCCTTTAGTGCAGCGAGTTGTTTTTTGTCGTTAACGCTTTGCCGCGATAGTTCAATACTTGCTTGGGTGGCTTGGTCAAATATTGCTGGTGCGTCAATGCGAGTCTGCTCAGTTAACTGTTTTAACAATAGCGCACGTTGTTGTTTTCGTGTTTGCCTATTTATCACTAATTGTTGTTGAAGCCTTGAAATTTGCTGCTGAGCGGCCTGTTGCTCCGTTGTTAACCGTTGCCTCAAATAGTGATATACCGAACTCGTTTGCAGTTGGTTAATTTCTTCATTTATTTGATTAACGACAGCTTGCTTGTCAAAAAACATATCGTCTTGAGCAAAACCAGAAAAAATAGCAGGCACAAACTGGTGATTGCTTGATGGCATTGTTTGTTGTTCAACGTCGGTTCCCGACACCCCAGCGAGATAACCAAGCTGCTGATGTTGGTCTTTGACCACTAATACACCGTACATGCGTCCTTGACTCGTTTCGGGATACGGATCACTTTGCAATAATTGTTGTTGTAATTCTTCAGCGGCGAGCTTTGCTAGCGCGTGCGGTTGATAGCAAAAAGGGTAAGTGAATTTTTCGGGTAAGTGGATCTGCGTCGTTGCTTGCTTGAAGTTGATAACGTGGTGGGAAGGTTTAATGAACGACATAAATGAAGAATGCTCGAAACGCTGCTAGCAGTAATACCAGAAATTACGCAATATTTTACACGCTTTTGATTCAAGATCCGTTAATTTTTAATCTTGATGCCAGCGATGAATGATCTCTTGGTATACCCCATTGTTATGGATGGTCGCCATGGCGTTGACTAATTCATCCACTATGGCCTTGGGTGTCGTTAAACTACAGGCTAAATATAAAACAACGGGTTCGCTATTCATTTTCAAATAACTACGAAATAAATTTGGGTCTATGTTGTTATATTTTGCACGGTACTCAACATTTAGTGTATCTGCCAAGACAAAATCGATATTTTTCCGTGTTAACAACAGCTTTAACATCGAGTAAGTGTTGTTAATCACATAGAGATTTTCGCTCTCAACAAACCCCATATTTAGTAGCATGTGATGAGTTCTATCATCTTTTAATACCGCAACATTATAATTTTTAATATCCTCGACAGACTTAACACTAATGTCTTTTCTATCAGATAAACCGATGAAGTAATCATTAGTGGTTATAATGGGAGCTATCCATTGGAAGTGTTTTTCACGCGCGTCATTACGCGACATTGAATAAATGCAAGTATTTGCTTGCTCTTTTGCCATGGCAAAAGAGCGAGACCATGGATAGATCCTTATTGAATAGTCAATTGTGGTTTGTTTAAGCGCAGCGTTGACAATTTCGGTGGTGAAGCCCGTAACGCGATTGTTGTTATCCAGTTCTTGGTAAGGTGGAGCGTGCTCGGTCACGATTGACAGCTCGGTTGATTGTGCGGCAAAACAGACGAGCGTTAAAACTTTCAGCATTAAACGTAGTCTAAATATCAGCTGTCCTAGCATAGTCTTTGGTTCATTATTTGATACGGCTCTGGTTATTATAATGTATTAGTTAAATTAGTGTAGGTGCCGCTTGATAATAAGGTGTCACTGTTCAGTGTTTTGGCACTTATCAAATCGACAGCCACAGCTATGATGTAGATCAAGTTAAAATTAAATAGTCATTGTTCAAAAATTAGATTTATCTTAAAATAAATGATAATCATTATTATTTGTAGGTGTGGATTAACATGACATTGCAACAATTAACGTTAGCACAAAAGGCAAAGATTAGCAGATTGCCATTGAATGTTGAGCTGTCTGCAAAATTACTCGAGCAGGGATTTTCATTATCTTCTGAAATTGCTTTGGCTCATAAAGCACCGTTTAACGGTCCGTTAGCGTTTTACTTACATGGTACTAAGGTTTGTCTGCCTAGTGATGTTGCGAAACAAATTGGCGTGGAAATACTGTGATGTCTGATAGTGCTCGAATTGCTTTAGTAGGGTTTGCTAATGCAGGAAAAACTACATTTTTTAATGCGTTAACAGGACAAAAGCAAAAAACGGGTAATTGGACAGGGGTCACGGTCGCTGTCAAACATGGTCAGCTTGATGTTAATGACGACACTATGCAGATCTCAGATTTACCGGGCATTTCTTCACTCGCTAAGCGAGAAAGTCAAAGCCGAGATTTATCAATCAGCCAAGAATTTTTAGCGAAAAATAACATTGATTATTTGATCAACTTGGTTGATGCGACCCAGATCAAAAGACAACTCTATTTGACCACCCAATTAAGAGAATTGGGTATACCTATGCTCTTGGTGTTAAACAAAGCGGATCGTAAAGAAGCGCAAAGTGTTGATATTGCACTATTGGCTGAAGCATTAGGTTGTCCGGTTATTAAAATTAATAGCCTAGATAAAAATGCGAAAGCTCAAATTTGCCAAGCGATTAGTTCATTAAAACATCAGCAACAAGCAGTGATTGATTTTTCACTTGATGAACAATTAAAAAACACCCTAATAAATAAATCGTCAACATTACTGGCGTATGAGCAACAATTATTGGCTGAACAGGCATGTGAATGCCAAGAAGATGTCGCCAAAATCATGCAAGCGCGTCATGTTTTTATTCAACGGGCACTAGAGCATTCAAGTTTACGCTATAACAACACCCACCAATTCAGTGACAAGTTAGATCAGTTTATCTTGCATCCGCTATTAGGTTTCCCGATATTCTTAGGCATGATGTATTTATTGTTTATGTTTGCCATTAATGTGGGTGGCGCCTTTATTGATTTCTTTGATATTTTAGCCGGCGCTATTTTTGTGGACTATCCTGGGCACTTTCTTGCGCAATTTTCTCTGCCTAATTGGTTAATGACACTGATTGAAGGTGTTGGGCTAGGCATTCAGACGGTAGCGACTTTTATTCCTATTATTGCCAGCTTATTTATTGGCTTGTCATTGCTTGAAAGTAGTGGCTATCTGGCTCGTGCCGCATTTGTTGTTGATAGCATCATGCAAAAAATAGGCTTACCTGGTAAAGCCTTTGTTCCTTTAATTGTTGGTTTTGGCTGTACGGTACCTGCTGTTATGTCGGCACGTATTCTCGATAGTGAAAGAGAGCGTATCACCACGGTAATGATGTCGCCATTTATGTCATGCGGGGCAAGGTTACCTGTTTATGCTTTATTTGCTGCTGCGTTTTTCCCTGAATCAGGTCAAAACATTGTTTTTCTATTGTATCTCATTGGTATATTCGCGGCGGTATTTACCGGATTGTTATTAAAAGCAACCGTACTTCAAGGTCGCAGTACCTATAACATTATGGAATTGCCGTTATATGAGTTACCGAAAATGAGTTATCTCATCGAAAGGGTTTGGCGACGTACTTATTCTTTTGTAACAGGCGCAGGCAAAACAATCGTGATTGTTGTCTGTTGCCTTAATTTCTTTAACTCGTTAGGCATTGATGGCAAGTTTGGGCACCAAGATACTGATAGTTCAATTTTAAGTCAGGGCGCGCAAGTGATCACACCATTACTCGCGCCGATGGGTGTAAAAGAAGATAACTGGCAAGCTAGTGTAGGTATTATTACCGGTATTTTTGCAAAAGAAGCATTAGTCGCTACCTTTAATAGTCTTTATTCCGCAAAAAATTCACAGGATGAAGAATTGGCATCTTTTTCGACGCTTTGGGATAGTGCAACAGCCAGTATCAAAGAAAATCTACTAGGAATTTCTGCCGATGATCCTTTAGGTACAGATATTGGTGATGTTTCTGATATTGAAATTGCCGCACAAGAGCAAGAAGTAGAAGTGTCGACGATTACTACCATGCAACTTGCGTTTTCCGGACAAATTGGAGCATTTAGTTACTTGCTGTTTATTTTGTTATATACCCCGTGTGCTGCAGCGATGGGGGCGATAAAGAACGAAGTTGGCACAAAATGGGCGGGCTTTGCCGCGCTATGGAGTTTTACCTTAGCCTATTTAGTAGCAAGTGCCAGTTTTCAACTTGGAACCTTTGCCATTGCACCGGTAAAATCATTAATTATCTTAGTGACGATATTTGTGATGTTTAGCCTGATTTACTATTGGTTAAAACGGGTTGGCGGCAAAGTACTGACTATTCCTACCAAAGTTTATTATTCGTAATTCCCTAAAGATAAGCAATCGCTGGTGGCTGATTGCTTATCTTCTTCAATTT
>JBNKXM010000171.1:0-5108 GCA_050300315.1 Thalassotalea sp.
TAGTTAATAGTATCGGCTTATTGCTGGCTAAGTTTTTACGTTCTGCGCCAAGTGTTGGTGTGCGCCGAGCATTAGGTGCCAGCAAAGAACAAGTATTTGCTCAGCACTTGGTTGAAGTAGGGCTGTTGGGACTTATTGGTGGCTTACTTGGTTTGGCACTGGCGTTTTTAGGTCTGACATTATTGAAAAACAACTTCGACGGTTTTGATTTTGTCGCCACTATGGATCTAACCATGTTTTTTGCCGCTCCTGTTATCGCTGTTACTGCAACAATATTAGCAGGCATATATCCCGCATGGCGTGTTTGTACGACCTTGCCGTCAATTTATCTGAAAACTCAATAGGAGTGGTGTCATGTTAAATATTTCTCCCATTTTTAATGCCATGATGCGAAACAAAAGCAGTATTGTGCTGATCATCATGCAAATAGCGCTTACCTTGGCTATTGTCAGTAACGCAGCATTTATTATTAAAGAACGTCTTGACGATATGCACAGAGACAGCGGTATTCCTGAAACTCAAATTATTGGCTTTTCTATGTATTTTTATGATGATGCAGTCAATATTGCCGATCAGGTTCAGCTTGATCAGCAAAAAATACTAGAATTACCTGGCGTTATCGACGCGTCAGTGACTAATCAGTTGCCATTGTCAGGTAGTGGTGACTCATGGAGTTTTCGTAATACGTTAGAATCAGAAGGCAGTAAAAATACTGGTGCTGGGGTGTTTCTTGGTAATACTAATATCGCCAATGTTTTTGGTCAGAAAATCAGCCAAGGACGAAGCTTCCGACCAGATGAATTAGTGATCCGTCAGAATAATGGTAGTGCGCCTAAGGTGGTCATTATTACTCAAGCAATGGCTGATGAATTATTTCCTGATGGTAATGCGCTAGGTAAATATATGTATAGCGTTGATCTGCCATTTCAGATCATTGGTATTATCGATAAAATGCAGGGGCCTTGGGTACATTCCAGTATTGTTGAGAATACAGTGTTAATGCCGGTTATTTATGTCAAAAAGTTTATTCGTTTTGCCGTTCGGGTTGACCCTAATGAAGTTAATAACCTTATTGCAAAATTACCTGAATTCTTGCTTGGCTTGGAAAGTCGCCGTGTAGTTGACCCTGCTGAAACCATTGAAGTAATGAAAGAACGTAGCTACCAAGGTGATAAATTAATGACCAATATGCTGATGGTGATTATTGCGGTGCTTATTTTTATTACCGCATTAGGTATCGCTGGTATGACTGTTTTCAATGTTAATCGTCGTCAAAAACAAATAGGTACAAGACGCGCATTAGGAGCTAGTCGCATAGAAATTCAACGTTATTTTATGACCGAAAGTGCGCTGATAGCCGCCATTGGGATTGTTATTGGTATTGTACTGGCGCTAATGCTTAATAACTACTTGATGACCTATTTCTCATCAAAATCTTTATCGTTTAATTATATTTTAGCTACGCTAATCGGTATTATTTTGGTGATTGAATTTGCGGTATTTTGGCCAGCGCGTAATGCGTCGATGATTTCACCAGCAATCGCGACACGTTCTGTGTAGCAAAGGATGAATAGTAATTTCAATAAAGCGCTAACGCTAACGAGTTAGCGCAATTTTGTTTATATAGGGAAAAGCATGTATCAGTTATTAGTCACAGTTCTGCTAATGATTATTAGTTATTCAAGTGAAGCTATTGTTATTCGCCACGATGTATCGCCAGAGCAATATTTAGTTGAGACAAAGCCTCCGTATTTGGTTTATATGCCGCATGAAGGGCAGGGAGCACTTATTGCACCTAATTGGGTCTTGACGGTTGCTCATGTTATTTTTTATGACTACAAAGGGAAATATCTCACTATAGGTGGTAAGGAATATGCGATTGAATCAGTCATCATTCACCCAGATTACCGTAAGTTTGATAAAACTGTTTTAACAAAAGGTACAAAGGCGGTGATGGACTTTCAATATGCTAATAAAGACATTGCATTAGTAAAGTTAGCTACGTCCGTTACCAACGTTACGCCAATAGCGCTTTATCCGTCTAACGATGAATTTGGTCAAGAGGTCATGGCATATGGTCGAGGAGCAACAGGTGATGGGATCAAAGGCGCTATTTATGAAAGTAAAAAACAACAGGTGTTACGTAAGCTAACAAATCGAATTGATGAAGTGAAAAAGCAATGGCTTTCGATCACTTTTGATCGAGATGAGCATGCTACCTTGCTTGAAGGTATTGATGGTTCCGGTGATAGCGGTGGGCCATTAGTTATAGAAAATAATAATCGTACTTATTTAGCTGGCATGTTTGCTTGGGATTATGTTGAAGGTCCACTTGAAACGTTTGTTGCTGGAAAATATGGTAATAAGAGCTATCAGGTGCGTGTTTCCAGTTATCTTGATTGGATATCTCAGATTATCAAGACAAATTAATATTAATAAGCTACTGAATTTGATAGTCTATTTAATCAATTTAAACATGATTATTCGACCTAATAATGTGATTGCTATAGCGGCGTAAAAGAACGTATTTATGGATAAAATTTTAGTTGTTGATGATAACCCGTCAGTTTGCAGTGCCTTAACTATTTTATTGGAATTGCACGACTACCAAGTTGTGACCGCTAGTTGTCCGGCTGATGCTATGCCGATTATTATGTATCAGAGCATAGCGTTAGTGTTACTTGATATGAACTTTACTCAGGACACCACCAGTGGCGAAGAAGGTAAACAAGCATTTTATCAAATAAGACAACTGCAACCAGATTTGCCAGTGATTTTATTAACCGCTTGGACCGATCTTACCACTGCTATTGAACTAGTAAAAAATGGCGCTGCTGATTATCTTGCTAAGCCTTGGGATGATGAAAAGCTCTTGGTGACCATTGCCAATTTAATCGAGCTTAATGATGTTCAACAAACCTCTCAGCAACTGTCTAAACAACAAAGAGAGCGTGAGCAAGTTAACCATCAAGCTGATCTTTGCGGTTTAGTTTTTGCCAGCACCGCGATGCAACGTTTAGTTGATATGGCGGTGCAAGTGGCAAAATCTAACGTTAATGTTTTGATCACTGGCCCGAATGGCGTTGGTAAAGAAAAAATTGCCGATATCTTGCATCAAAATTCTCCTCGTGCTCATCAACCATTCATTAAAGTAAATGTAGGTGCCTTGCCAACAGATTTAATGGAAGCAGAACTTTTTGGCGCAGAAGCTGGCGCTTATACAGGCGCCAATAAAAAACGTATCGGCAGGTTTGAAGCTGCTGACGGCGGCACCTTGTTTTTGGATGAAATTGGCAATCTCTCATTAGCTGGGCAAATGAAGTTATTACGGGTTTTGCAAACCGGAGAGTTTGAACGTTTAGGAAGTAACCAAACACAAACAGTGGATGTTAGGGTGATCAGCGCTACCAATGCTAACTTGACTGACGACATTAAAAATGGCCGTTTTCGTGAAGACCTATACTATCGCTTAAATGTGATCGAACTAGAAGTGCTCGCATTAAATCAGCGTAAAGATGATATTTTACCGCTTATAGAGCATTTTACTCAAAGCGATAAAACACTGCCTAAGCATACCCAGCAAGCATTACTAGCGCATCATTGGCCTGGTAATGTCCGTGAGCTGGAAAACGCTTGTCAGCGAGCATTATTGTTATCGCAAAGCGATGAATGGCAAGCACAAGATTTTGGTTTAGCGCCAATTGAAATCGCAGGTGATTTATCCCAAGGTATTGAAGAAAACATCACTAAAGCTATGATTGAGCAAGCAATATCAGAGCATCAAGGGGTGATCAGCAGAGCTGCTAAAGCGCTTGGTTTAAGTCGGCAAGCCTTGTATCGCCGCATGGACAAATTTGAGATCAAAAAATAATGTTTAACACAGTTAAAGCGCGTCTGATCTGTATTTGCTTAACACTCGTTTGGCTAAGTAATGGCGTACTATTTTACCGTTTTGGCAATGATGACTGGTTGTTTTTTCTTCTGATATTGATAATAGTGAGCGCAGGCACAGTTAGTTTGATCAATTATTTTTTTACGCCGTTAACCGATAAATTTATTGCCTTAGAAGCAGGCTTACTCAACTTTAAAGACAATGAGTTTTCAAATTCACTCACGGTTAACGGCAACGATGAATTAAGCCAGTTATGTCTGCTTTATAATGACGTTGCGGAAAAATTAAGAAAAGAAAAGCAGCATATTTATCAGCGTGAATTATTGCTGGATAAGGTTATTGAAAGCTCACCTATTGTGATGTTTTTAGTTGATGATGATGATTTTTTTGTTTATTCAAACAGTGCGACGCGCCACTTACTTAACCGAGGTAAACGCTTAGAAGGTGAAAAGTTTTCTCAGTTAATAAAACATTGGCCTGAGACGTTGCGCCAAGCGATAGCACAGCATCAAGATGGTTTATTTACCATAGAACAAGGTGGCGAAGTTGATACTTGGCACTTATCGCGCGGCGACTTTTTACTTAATAATAAAAAACATCGCTTATTTTTGTTAAAGCAAATGACGCGTGAGCTTAATCGTCAGGAAGTGGCGGTGTGGAAAAAGGTCATTAGGGTGATAAGCCATGAACTAAATAATTCACTAGCACCGATTTCTTCGGTTAGTCATTCTGGAAAGTTGATTGCTAACAAGCTGGCTAACGACAAGCTAGTGTTGATATTTGATACTATTCGTGAGCGCATCGAGCATTTAAATCATTTTATTATTGGTTACGCGCGTTTTGCTAAGTTACCTAACCCGATACTCGAACAAGTGAAACTCTCGAGTTTTATCGAAAAACTACAAGCGCAATTTAACTTTACCCTTGATAATGATGTTCCGGATGATATGCTTTCAATTGATGCCAGTCAAATCGAGCAAGTGTTAATTAATTTACTTAAAAACGCGCAAGAATCAGGCTCAGCACCCGCAGAAATTAAGATGGCAATTATTCAAAAGGAAAACCTTATTGAAATTGCTGTAAAAGACAGAGGCTGCGAAACTGGATTCTCCAATATGGGAAGAGCCTGAGCTTTCTGCTTTGTCATTTAAGTCATCCACTGCGGTAAAATAGTCGTCTTCTACGACGATGCTGTGGACACTTATGGCATGGGCGA
>JBNKXM010000172.1:0-5100 GCA_050300315.1 Thalassotalea sp.
CTGCGTATCCTTTTAGCGACGCTCACCAAGATAAAGTGGCGATTATCGTTGCCAAAGGGACGATTTTAGATGGTATTCAAAAGCCCGGTACTGTTGGTGGTGATAGCACCGCAAGTTATTTACGCAAAGCCCGTTTAAATAAACAAGTGAAAGCCGTGGTATTGCGCGTTGACAGCCCTGGCGGAAGCGCATTTGCCTCAGACATCATCAGACAAGAAGTAGAATTATTAAAACAAGCAGGTAAACCTGTGGTTGCATCTATGGGCAGCGTTGCCGCATCAGGCGGTTACTGGATATCAGCGTCAGCCGATAAAATTTATGCTGCGCCAACCACAATTACCGGCTCTATTGGTATTTTTGGCTTTTTTATGACATTAGAGAACACATTAAGCAAATTAGGCATTCACACTGACGGTGTTGGCACCACAGATTTTGCCGGTTTTAGCGTAACTCGCCCGTTAAATGACGGCATTTCTAAGATATTGCAATTAGGCATTGAACGAGGTTATCAAGACTTTATTGAACTTGTTGCTAGCAACCGAAATATGACGTTGCAACAAGTAGATGCCATTGCTCAAGGCCGTGTTTGGTCGGGTAGCAAAGCAAAAGAGCTTGGTTTAGTGGATGAATTAGGCGATCTTGAAGAAGCCATTGTCGAAGCCGCAGCGTTAGCACAACTCGATGATTACCAAACGATATTAATCGAGAAAGAGTTTTCTCCATCAGATATATTTTTACAAAACTTCTTTGGCCAAGCGGTAAAATACGTAGGACAAACCCAAGTGATCGAGCAAAACCCACTAGATCGGTTAATTAGCGAAATAAAGCAAGAATATAACACGATAAGCCAACTGAACGATCCTCAAGGTATCTATTCGTTTTGTTTAGCGTGTGATGCGAATTAACAGTAAGCGAATTCTCTAAATTTTGCTACTATAGCCTCGATTAGTCGGGGCTTATTTTTTGGTGTAATAAATAAATGAAAAAACGAATTTATATTGCCTATACAGGCGGAACAATCGGTATGAAAGCAAGCGATAAAGGCTACATACCCGTTGAAGGCCATCTTACCGAATCAATTCAATGCATGCCTGACTTTTATCGCCAAGAAATGCCTGAATTTACCATTAACGAATATCATCCGTTAATTGATTCTTCTAACATGTCTCCTGCCGATTGGCAGCGCATTGCCGACGATATATTCCAACATTATCATGATTATGATGGCTTTGTCATTACGCATGGCACAGATACCATGGCGTTTACTAGCTCTGCACTCTCTTTTATGTTTGAAAATTTATCTAAACCTGTCATTGTTACTGGCTCTCAGATCCCATTTAGCCAATTACGCTCAGACGGCCAAGTTAATTTGCTTAATTCACTTTATATCGCGGCGAATTACCCAATCAATGAAGTGGGTTTATTTTTCAACAACCGTTTATATCGCGGTAATCGTTCTATCAAAGCGTATGCCGACGGTTTTAATGCGTTCGACTCACCTAATATGCCGCCGTTATTAGAAGCGGGAATTAATATTAAAGTGATCAAAGGTCAAATCGCTGAGCCCAAAAATAGTAAACTGACCTTAACCCGCATTACGCCTCAACCTATTGGTGTTGTCCATCTTTACCCTGGCATCAGCGCACAGTTAGTTGAGAATATTATTCAGCAACCAGTGAAAGCCTTGATCATTCGAAGCTATGGTGTTGGTAACGCACCACAAGATGAACAATTACTCGCATGTTTAACGAAAGCAAATGAGCAAGGCATCATCATAGTTAATTGCAGCCAATGTATTCAAGGCAAAGTGAATATGGAAGGTTATGCAACGGGCTCGTCATTAAGTGGCTGTGGGGTGATAAGTGGTCATGATATGACACTAGAAGCTGCATTAACTAAACTACATTACTTGTTAAGCCAACAATTAAGTAACGAAGAAATAAAACGCTTGATGGTCAAAGATCTTCGAGGTGAGCTTACTCCGTAGCCAGTGGCTGATTCAAATCTGCCATCATAGCGCTAATTGAAAAGTGATAATTGGGTTGTTTAGTGACCGTACGTGAAAATTGTAGAAAGTCGACTAAGCCCCAATTCACTTTATTGGCTAAGACAAAATATTGATCGACGTTTTCTTTATCGATCACTTCTAAATCAAAGGTTTTTTCATTTGCCGCTTTATCAAACACCTTAAGACCATGGTGGTGATCATAGATCTTAACCAATGCCCATGCTGTTTGCATTATGTGACCACCAACGCTTGCAGCAAGCTCCCCTGATTTCACCTTTTCTATTGCTTCAACCGTCCAATCAATGCCACCAACAACAATATCAGGATTAACTTCGCTTGAGCCACTTGATATTGAATCCAGTACACCTAATGCCATACCATCAGATGCTGTCCATGCAATATCTATCTTGCCAAATCGACCGGTGAGTTGATGAATAATATATCGGCTACGTTCTCTGCTCCAAATAGCTGGCACAATTTGCAATAACTGAATGTCTTGATGACTTTCAACACTGCTTTTTAAACCTTCATTACGTTGATTGGATTCACCGCTAAAACTGCCCGAAATACCAACAATAGAAAGTCGCTCATCTTTATTGGTTTGTCTCGCGTGTTTGATTAAACTATCAGCTAATAACTTACCGGCAAAAATATTGTCGTGGAACACCTCCCCCAACCAATATTTATATTTCTCTTGAGGGAGTGCTAATAGCACTTGCTCGTTAGGTTGGAGTGTACGTTCTATGGTGATGAAAGGTATTTTAGCCTGCTCCAGCGCTTGGTATGTTTGTACCGCATTGCCGTCATAAGGACTAAAAATAACGTAATCAGGTTTAACCTTACTGGTCGTTACTTTTTTAACTGCATCTAAGTTAAAAATACGATTGTCTGCGCCGTATAGCACGGTTAAATTAATCGATAAATCATCAGCTGCAGCCCGAGCAACAGCAGTAACTCTATCCCAAAATGCCGTGCCGGGTACTGAGGGATTAATAAAAGTTACGTTAATTGCAGCGCTAGTAAAAGATACTAGCAAGCTAACAGCTAATAAAATATATTTCATCGCGCTCGTCTCTGTATTAGTACTTTAACTATAGCAGCTAATTCGTCGGCAATAGGATCTCCTTAACTCGTTGTAATAAAGGTAAATCTTCCTTCGATAATCGACCAATTTTCAACCAGTCACTAAACGTTTGTTCGACACTAAGCGCTTGCCCTAACGATAGTTGTTCTTGCATTAATTCAACTTGTAATGCTAACCGTTTGTTTTTGTCTTGCTCAGGTGATGCGCTGCCAGAGAGTATTTCCATGATGATGGTCTTTTCATGTCGCAATGCAATATCGGCCTCTGCTTCATTGGCTAAACCAACAATTTGCTTTTGCCAAAATGCTGGCAAATTTTCCACATCTACCGACAATTCTCGGCCATTAGCCAAATCGTTTAATGCGGTAATGATCATTTGCCACATTTGAGCTTGCTGCTTTTCTATCGCCTTTGCTTTAGCTTGTGATAATCTTTTTGCATGTTGAGCAATAGACTGCAATAACTGATCTGCAGCTTCATTTCCATTCATCTGACGTTTTAACTCAGTCAGTTTATCCAGCGCCTGTTTTATGGTCGCTAACGATTCATCTTTATCAACAAGGTCAATAATTTGTTGCAATTCATCCTTGTATTGAGCAACCAATTGCTCACTCTGCTGTTTTTGTTGCGCTTGCAGTTCGGCGCGTCGCTCAAACACTTGATCATTAATTTTTCGAAAACTGTGCCAAAGTGCATTTTCATCTTTAGGACCACAGTAACCAATATCACGCCATGCTCGCTGTAAACGTTTAGTTTCATTAACGGCTGCATTAATATCTTCCATCGCTAAAGCGGCATTTGCTTGATTGATAATCTCTTGTTTTTTAGCAATATTTTCTTGATGAAATTGATACAACGCACTTTTAACGGGTTTAAGTAAGCGAGTAAACGTATTGTTTAGTTGTTTATATTTTGCATGTTCTACTTCACCAGCATCACGCCATTTTTGTTTAAAACGATTTAAATTAGCATCCACTTGCTGCCAATCTATGCTCGCTTGCGCGACCTGATCAGCAAATTCTTTAACTTGCGCTAACAGAGTTTGACGCGTGGCTAAGTGTTGTTCTCTTAGCTTTTCTTGCTCAGCAAAATACAGTCGACATGGCGCAAACGCTTGCTCACATGCTTGATTAAACTCAAGATTCAACTCTTCATCAAGTTCGTCATCTGCATGCCCTAGCAAGTTCCATTGAGTGCGATACTGCTTAACTTTCTCAGCTTGCTCTACTGGATTGTCTAATGGTTGTTCTACCAAGGCGTTGATTTGCGTTAATAGCTCTTGTTTTCTAGGCGTTGCGATATAGTGTTCCCAATCACTTAACTCATTAATTTTTTCCTGAGCAAATTGATAATCACGGGCTAACCGCCCTTGTTGTTTATCATTTAGTGATTGATATAACTTATCTGCATTTTTGAACACGCCAAACGCCGCGTTATATTTACCTGTGTTGATCAAGCGCTTAACATCAGCCAATTTACGTTGAGCTTTATTAAATTGTTGTTGCTGTTCATTACGCAACGGTTTTAGCGCGTGTTGCCATGCACTAACAATTTCATCATGTGCTTTTACAATCGACGCGGGGAGCGCGCCGTCAGCCGCTTTACTCACTGCTTGCCATTCTGACAACCATGCCAAGTAACTCGCTTCTTTCTCGTTTAACTGAGTGATCGTCTCTGGTAACGCTAATTGAGAGATACGTGAAATAAGATGCGTTGCGTTAGTGACAGATTCCGCAATATCAGGCAACTTAGATAATCTTGATTTTATTGTCGAAATCTTATCAAGATAACCTTGTTTGTCGTAATCAGTTAACACGGACTGATTAACCAAGTTACTCGCCCTTGTTAATTGCGCTAGAAAGCTTTGTTCATCAACTGTGTTATGCTCGAAAATAGCATTACCAAGCTGCTGCTCGTTAGCCAAGATCGCTTGTTCGATAACGTCAGTTTCTTCACGACGTTGTTGCGCTAGTTGTTGTTTTATCTTTTGTTGCTCAAACGCTTCTGC
>JBNKXM010000173.1:0-5077 GCA_050300315.1 Thalassotalea sp.
TGGCCTCTGGCACATAATCTAATATCATGCCCATCGTCTGTGGTGACTCTCTTCGCCTTAAACCTAAAAACTTTTCAATACCAAAAAAACTAACCCCGCCAAGCAATACAGTTGGAACTGCAAGTAATGAGTGATCCATACTAGCGATCCCCTCTGGTACCAAAACAACAGCAACGGCACCAAGAAGAATACCACCACCAAACGCGATCAAAAAATGACGAAATTCATTTTCAATCCAGTAAGGTTGAATATGTTCAAAACTTGCGACTAGCCCGCCAATCGGAATACAGCTGCCAGCAATCCCAGTTAGCAGAATAATTGAAAAAAGATCCGACATTTTTCGCCTTAACTATAAAACGCATCTTTACAGACAATAAACTAATTAATAAGAAAATGAAGTATTAAATTTGCAACAACAGCCACGCCTTCAATATTCGTCCTTGCCTCTATTTTCTTTATTAAATGTTACTCGCTAGTATTACTTACTTAAAATAGTAAATAACGCTCACTCAATAACCTCTTGATTGCTCAATCTATCAACAGTGATAATATTTCCTTGAAAATAATCACGTTAAAATTCCCTAAATAATCATATTTTTGCTACAGTTAGCTCAGAATAAAACAATATTATTTATGCGAAGTGACTCAATTTTTAAAATTAACTTCAGGTTTGTGCCGTTATATAACCATTACCTTGATCGTTAGCTTGGTCTGTATTGTGTTATTTAATATTTACACGATTTTAGAAAGTATCGAACAAAGCTCTCAAGGCAATCATCAACTAGTCAGTAAATACCGTTACCTGATAGACAGAGATAATCAGTTCAACATTACCGACATACAATCGAGACTCGGCCAGTTTACGCAGATTGAGCCAAAAAATATTCCGTACCAACTTTCTAGACAAACCTATTGGCTGCACATTTCTATTGCCAACAAGTACGATAGTGAACAAGCACTTGTTTTATATGCCGATAATAGCTTACTTGATGTGTTTAATATTTATCCGGTGGCAGACAACTCAGCATTTGCCTTAACCCAAGATAAATTATTTAACGTTTACCCTCACCTTGATTTTTCATTAGCAGAAAACGAAACAAAAGACTTTATCGTTGAAATTCAAACAGAAGGTCCACCCAATGTACCTTTGTTGATCTTACCGGCAAAAGATTTTGAGCTACGTGTATTATATGTACAGGTCATTTACGGCGCGTTTATTGGCGTTATCTTACTCATGGCCATGTATAACTTAATACTTTATTTCGGTATTAAAGATAATGTTTATTTAATTTACATTGGCTATTTGATCGCTTCATTTATCGTATTATCCAGTCTTACCGGCTTTGGTTATTTGATCTTCTCGCCATCGTTACAAGCTGAGATCAACCGCTATTTATTATTTTTCGATTATTACATCGTGGTTTTCTTGTTGTCATTTACGCTATTGTTTTTGCGTTATCATCAGCACAGCACTAAAGCTTACTTTATCGGTAAATTATTTTGCTTGCTGTTGATCGTTTGCTCGTTTTATTCGTTGACACTGGATGTTATCTCACAAACTAAATTATTCTTTTCTCTGCAACCTGTGGTCTATTTATATGCACTTTATTTGATCATTCGACGTTTAAAAACTGATTTTTCATGGGCAAAATATTATGTGTTGTCTTGGCTACCTTTACTAATAGGCGCAGCAATCCAACCACTAGTATTACTCAATTATATGGATTACAGCTTTTTTACGCGTAATGCGTTCTTGTTTGCCGTGATGGCAGAAATCACGCTAATGGCATTTGCTTTAGCCGAACGCATGAAACGTAATGAGCAAGACAGATTAACCGACATTGCTTATCACATCACCAGTGGTTTACCGAGAAAATCTAACATTGAAAGCTTTATTAATCATTTAACTCAAAACAAAAATGAAAATTTTAGTGTGCTGATCATCAAACCTGAGCACATAGAGAAAGTTGCGTTATATATTGATGATGCCATGAATACTGAGCTGTTTAAGCGTTTGTTTAAAAAACTCTCTTCACTGTTTGAATTTAACGACGCTATCTACACATTAACCGACAAGAAAGAAAAAATTTGTTTCATTAATAACAATAGCTTAGCGATAGTGCTTAACAACAAAAAAAATAAACAGCCACTATCAACCATTATTCACTCGATCCAACAAATCACCACAGAAAATTTTCAGGTCAATGAAATTCAATTACCGCTGTCGGCAGTGGTTGGTATCGCAACGTTTCCACAAGATGGTAATAAAAGTCATCAGTTGTTAAATCACGCTATGCTTGCGGTATCACAAGGCGAGCATGCTCGATTAAAATGGGCGACATTTGAAAGTGAGTCTTCGGATAAAGCCAGCTATTTGTTAAAGCTGACCGGCGAACTTAAGTTAGCCATTGAATCTAATGCTTTGGCGATATATCACCAACCACAAGTAGACTTGCGAACGTTACGAATTTGCAGCAGCGAATGTTTGCTTAGATGGGAACATCCACAAGAAGGGTTTATTCCCCCAACCGTGTTTATTCCAATTGCTGAAGATATGGGACTTATCAACCAATTAACCCTTTGGGTGTTAAAACAATCTTTAGCGCAGCAACAAATTTTAACCATGGAGCATGGCTACAATCATATGGTATCAATCAATATCAGTGGTAAAGATATCGCGTCTGAAAACTTTTTTAAACACAGTTTAGATATCATTGAAGCGTCTGGTATACCTACAGATAAGATCATTTTCGAACTTACCGAATCCGCTTCATTTGCCTATAACAAACACGCACTTGAACTAATAGAAAAGCTGACAGATTTAGGCGTTACCATTAGTATCGATGATTTTGGCACGGGTTATTCAACAATGTCACAAATTAGTCACCTACCGTTCCAAGAGCTCAAAGTTGACCGAGAATTTGTTGAAAATGTTAATCACGATAACAAACGTAAAATTATTGCTGAAACCACAGTAAAAATGGCAAAAGGTTTGGGGCTTGAAGTGGTTGCCGAAGGGATCAATTCACAAGAAGATGAAGACACCCTCAGAGAATTTGGCTGTGATGTCGGCCAAGGTTACTACTATGCTAAACCTATGGCGTTTGGTGACTACATAGATTGGCTTGATAATTTAGAGCATGGCAGAATAAAACAACCTGTGCAGGGGCAGTTTATTCCCGCCGACAAATCATCATTGTAATAAAAAGCCGCGTGATAAACGCGGCTTTCTCGTTTTTCAATCGAGTAAAATATTACGCTTTTCGTTGAGCTACGGCATTATTAAGCTGAGCCAGTAGGCGCTCGGTATCTTGCCAACCGATACAGGCATCCGTAATTGATTGGCCGTAAGTTAGCGCCTTACCGTCAACCAGATCTTGTCGCCCTTCAACTAAATGGCTTTCCACCATAACGCCAAAAATGTCTTGATTGCCATCAGCGATTTGCTGACTAACGTCCTGACAAACTAGCATTTGGTTTTCAAATTTTTTGCTGGAATTCCCATGACTAAAATCGATCATGATCTTGGTATTTAAGCCAGCACCGGCTAATTGTTGGGTTACTTCTTTAACACTATTAGCGTCATAATTAGGCTTTTTACCGCCACGCAAAATAATATGACAGTCGCTATTACCTGTGGTTTGTACAATCGCTGAATGACCATATTTGGTTACCGATAAAAAGTGATGTGACGCACTTGCCGAGCCTATCGCATCTATGGCAATTTTAATCGTGCCATCAGTACCATTTTTAAAACCAACCGGACAAGATAACCCAGATGCTAATTCTCGGTGAACCTGACTTTCTGTGGTACGTGCACCAATTGCTCCCCAGCACATAAAATCAGCCATATATTGTGGGGTGATCATATCTAAGAATTCACCCGCAGTTGGCAATCCCATATCATTAAGATCGGCAAGTAACTTACGTCCCATGCGTAAACCATCATTTAGCTTAAAGCTATTATCCATATAAGGGTCGTTGATCAGTCTTTTCCAACCAACCGTAGTTCGAGGTTTTTCGAAATAAACGCGCATAACAATTTCTAAGTTATCTCGATATTTCTCTCGAAGTTGAACTAGCTTTGAGCCGTATTCAATCGCTGCTTTTGGATCATGAATTGAACAAGGTCCTATCACCACGAGTAGACGATCATCGCGATGATTAAAGATATCACTGATGGCTGTTCTACCAGAAAACACCGTTTTTGACGCTTTTTCAGACGCTGGAAATCGCTCCAATAATGCGATTGGAGGTAATAATTCTTTAATTTTTGCAATACGAACGTCGTCGGTTTGATAGAACATAGCTATTTCTCTTTATACTTCTTGAACGGTAAATTGTAATTTAAATATACGTCTAGACACCTAGATGATTAACCCGCGTACTAATTTATCAGTGTTATTACGCTAATACCAACATAAAATAAGAAAAAAGCGATATAATCACTAACAACTCGCCAAAATAGTTTCAGGCCAGAGCATACAAGCAAGGAATCGTCTTTATGGTTAATTCACAGTTACCGCTTATTGATTTACATCGTCATTTAGATGGCAATATTCGACCAAAAACAATTTGGCAATTAGCACAAGATAATCACATCGCCTTACCAACAGAAAACTTTGATGCCTTTGTACCTTTGGTACAAATTCAAGACAGTGAAGCTGACTTATTAGCGTTTTTACAAAAATTAGACTGGGGGGTGAATGTTTTAAAAACACTCGATGACTGTAAACGTATCGCCTATGAAAATGTCGAAGATGTCTTTAATGCAGGCATTGATTATGCGGAGTTACGTTTCTCCCCCTATTACATGGCCAAAACACATCAACTCAATACTAGTGATGTTGTTGCCGCCGTTATTGACGGCATCCATTTAGGAATGAAAGATTTCCCAGTTAAAATCAAACTCATCGGGATATTAAGTCGCACCTTTGGCGTTGAAAAATGTCAACATGAGCTGTCTGCCCTGCTCAATCATCGCCAACATCTCACGGCTGTAGATCTTGCGGGCGATGAATTCAACTTTCCCGGCACATTATTTGTTGATCACTTTACCCAAGTGAGAAATGCCGAC
>JBNKXM010000174.1:0-5047 GCA_050300315.1 Thalassotalea sp.
TCGCTGTCATAAATGAAAAATTCCGATAAAAATATAACGGTTATTATGCCAAATTCAACGGCGTTTTGTTAGCTTCGCCGGCAATTTCTCTGACAACTTTTGGCATTAAAAAACCGGGTAAGGTTGCCATCATGGTTTTCACAAGTTGCTGAACTTTAGTTTCATCAAGGTTAAAGTGGGCTACCCCTTGCACTTTATCAAACAAATGCAGGTAGTAGGGCATAATGCCGATATCGAACAAACGCTCGCTGAGCTGGCACAGGGTGTCAGCATCGTCATTAACGCCTTTTAGCAAGACACTTTGATTAAACAGTGGGATATTGGCTTCCTTCAACTGTTTAATCGCTGCAATCACCTGTTGGTCGATTTCATTTGGGTGATTGATGTGAAAGACGATTGTCGTCTTTAGTCGAGACTTTGCTAATATATCAATCAATGAAGCGGTAACACGCTGAGGAATAACAATCGCCATTCTGGTATGAATTCTTAACCGTCGTACATGGCTGATTTTAGCTATTTGAGCGATTAACCAGCCGAGATGCTCATCGCTGGCCATTAAGGGATCACCACCACTAAGAATCAATTCATCAATTTCTTCATGTTCTGCTATGTAAGTAAGCGCTTGCTGCCAACGTTGCTTGTTTGGACTATTATCCTGATAAGGAAAATGACGACGAAAACAATAACGACAATTGATCGCACAGCCCGCTTTGACGATCATTAACACGCGATGTATGTATTTATGCAGTAATCCTTCGGCAACGGTATCGTGTTCAGCTAGTGGATCTGTGCTAAAACCGTCGGTATTAATAAACTCATCAGACAAGGGCATCACTTGTTTGAGCAAGGGATCGTTAATATCTCCTTTCACCATTCGAGCGATAAAGCTTTGAGGCACACGTACCGGAAATAATTGCCGTGCGTTAAAATGTCGGCGATATTTTTCAGGGTCAAGATCAAGCGCAGATAACAGCTTTTCGGGATCTGTGACAACATTTGCTAATTCTTTTTGCCAAGAGGTGTGCAAATTATTACTGATTTGGGTTATTATTTGCGGCATTTCTTAATTCTACTTAACTCTCTGCGTTAATAAAAAGAGAACATTTATATGGCGAACTATAGTACCAACCAATTTAAAGCCGGTCTTAAATTAATGATCGACGACGAACCGTGCAACATTTTAGAGAATGAAATTGTTAAACCGGGTAAAGGCCAAGCATTTAACCGTGTAAAAATTCGCAAGCTAATTTCTGGTAAAGTGCTAGAAAAAACCTTTAAGTCAGGTGAATCTGTTGAAGGCGCTGACGTAATGGATTCTGAATTAGCTTACTTGTATGCCGACGGTGAATTCTGGCATTTTATGAATAATGAAACGTTTGAGCAAGTAGCAGCAGACGAAAAAGCCATTGGTGATGTTGCTAAATGGTTAGTTGAAGGTGATGTTTGTACCATCACGTTTTGGAACGGTAACCCTATTTCGGTAGCTCCACCAAATTTTGTTGAGTTAGAAATTACTGAAACCGATCCAGGGTTAAAAGGTGATACCGCTGGCACAGGTGGTAAGCCTGCAACATTAACTACGGGCGCTGTAGTGCGTGTGCCGTTATTTGTGCAGATTGGTGAAGTGGTTAAAGTAGATACTCGCTCAGGCGAATATGTATCACGTGCGAGTAAATAACCTAATCTGTTGATTGTCGTCATAACGACCGTAACTTTAACAGTAAAAAGCCCTGCTAATGATTAGCAGGGCTTTTTTTGTTTATCTTAGCGCGAATTAATAATTATCAGGTGTATAACGATACCTTGGTTTTTCATCAGGCCAGCTACTTAACGGAAACGGATATTTGTCTGAATTTACCGTCAAGAACTGATTGATTTGATAAATGTAGTTATTCAGACTTTGACCAAATGCTTGCAACGGACTATTCGCTTTTCGCGTCAGTAATAATGAGAAAAACTGAAATACTGCGATAAGTGTGATCAAAAAGCGGGCAAAACCGCCGATAAAGCCAAATAAGATCATCATTACGCCTCTAAACCATACGCTGGTGTTACGCCAATTCTTACTCGTTTCGTTTGTTTGCTGATACATAATCTCTTACCTATTTCTTCATGGATGAAATACTACTAGCAAAAACATGACCAATTTTATAATGTTTAAATATCAATAGGTTAAATATTGTTAATATTAGGCATTCAGGAAATTACACCAGATATAGGTAAGATTGACGAAATGTTGTATGTTTAGACTGTGCTTTTGTTGGTCTAAGCGATAAGCTGGATATTCGTATAGCAATTTAAAACAGATAAGCGTGAAAGGAGATATTAATGACTGATGAGATGCTGGTATTGGGAATTAAAGTGTATGCGCTTGCGGTGGGCTCATATTCATTATTTTTTCAATGGCGTATGTCTAAATGGCAAGGTGTCTGGGGTGAATTGGCTACCTTGAAAAATACCCGGGTAAGTTATGATAATTCCCCGTCGGAGCAGCATTGGATGCTAACCGCTTTGTATCGGTATCAAGTGGCAGGGGAAACTTATTATGGTAGTCGTGTCTCTGCTTGGGAAATGAGCGGTTCTGGGATGTTAAGGAATATTCCGTTTTTTTTGACGCGTTATATTGAGAAAGGACAAGACAATCAAGTGCGGGTATATCATCATCCGACAAAACCAAAGAAAAGCACGTTAATTGTTCCTGGATGGCGCTCATACCTGATTACGGCGCTATTTGGTGGAGGACTGTTTTTAATGTTTGATTTTTCTTAATAGCGAAAAGCATTCAAACCAGTAAAAAAGCCTGCATTTGCAGGCTTTTTATTATAAAAATCGATAACTTAGCGTGAATTATTTTTTGCGATTCATTAAGTAACGATCAAAATAATCAGTTTTCATTGTTTGCAGGTGTAACGTTGTTCCTTCACCTTCCCACAAACCGTGGCTACGGTTAGGGTATGACATAAACTGGAACTGTTTATTGTGTTTGACTAATTCGTTAATTAAACGCTCTGAGCCTTGATAATGGACATTATCATCACCCGTGCCATGAACCAGCAATAAGTTACCTTGTAGGTTTTTCGCGTGAGTGATTGGAGAGCCTAATTTATAGCCTTCTTCATTATCCGCTAATATACCAGAGTAACGCTCTTGATAAATGGTGTCGTATAAACGTTGATCAGGTACTGGTGCTAATGAAATACCAACATGATATTGCTCTGGATAACGGAACATCATGTTTAATGTCATTGAACCACCGCCTGAGTGTCCCCAAATACCGACTCTATCGCTGTCTATATAGTCCCAACGCTTGGTCATAGCGGTTAATGCATCAGACTGATCGCGTGACGATAACACGCCAATTGCACCGTAGACTTGTTTGCGCCAATCTCTGCCTTTTGGAGCGCGCGTGCCTCGGTTGTCGATAGAGGCAACGATATAACCTTTTTCAGTGAGCATTTGTTCCCACAGGTATGAATTACCACGCCATCTGTCTTGTACAGTTTGACCCCAAGCTTCACCGTAAACATAGAAAATAATTGGATATTTTTTACTAGCATCAAAATCAGCTGGACGCATGATGTAGCCATCAAGTACCACACCATCGCGTGCTTTTACTTGGAAAAATTCATGTTGTGGCTTAGCTAATGACGCAAGTTTGCCGATCAATTCATGGTTATCCATCATCATGTGTACTTCTTGATGACCTTCAACTTTGATCAAGCGTTTTTGTGTCGGTTGAGTAAAAGTTGAATGAGAATGAATTGCCCACTGTCCATCAGGAGACATTTGGTAACTATTGCTGCCGGCAAAACTGTCAGGAGTAACTTGCTGATTAACTATGCTGGCATCTAACTTACTTCTAAATAAATAACGTTGGCCAACGTCTTTAGGCGATGCAATGTAATATAACCAACCATTGTCTTCATCAACGGCTTCTATGCTAACAGTATCGAATTCACCCGGCGTTAAATCTAACTTGTTTTTACCATCTCTAGAGATGCTATAAAAATGACGCCAGCCTGAAGTTTCACTGGTCCAGATAAAGTTCTTACCGTCATTGATCCATTTAGCATCTGTGATGCCGTCAAGGAAATTTTCATCTTGCTCGGTGTAGATTTTTTTAACCTTACCCGTAGATGCGTTGGCTAAATACAGCATGTCGCGATCTTGCTTGCGGTTTAAATGCTGAATAAGCACTTCTTGACTATTGCCTGACCAATTCATGCGAGGTATGTACATTTCGCGTGAGTTATTGGGAAGGTTCGCCCATGTGGTTTTTTGTGAGGCTAAATCAACAACGCCGATTTTTGCTAGGGCGTTTGTTTCGCCAACTTTAGGGTAAGGAAATTTAGTTAAAGTCGGGTAAAGACTGTCGGTATTGTTGATCATGATAAAGTCTTTACTACCGCTAGTATCTAATTGCCAATAGGCGATTTTTTTACCGTCTGGACTCCAGCGGAAACCATCACGTATGGTAAATTCTTCTTCATAGACCCAATCAAATAAACCATTGATAATACCATTACCTGCATCTTTGGTTAGCTGGGTGATCTGGTTATTTGCAAGGTTTTCTAAGTAGATATTATTATCGACAACATAGGCTATGCGAGTGGCATCGGGTGAAAATTTAGCAAACATTAAGCTGCTGTCTTTGACGTTTTTACCGCCAATGCGTGTCAGTTTTTTGTTGTCTAGGGTTAATACCCAATAATCGCCACGGCTGTTTGAGCGCCATACTTTTTTACTGTTGGTATAAATTAATAGTTTTTTTCGATCATCTGACCAAATGTAGTTATCTATGGTCAGCGGCGCTTCAGCACCTTCAGGAATCAGTTGTTCTGCGCTTACGAGTACAGTACGCTTTAAGCTGCTTGGTTCATATACAACTATGTCTTTTCCTATACTAACGTCTTTATTTTTATCATCTTTTTTTGTCGTTTTTGAGGCTTCTAGCGCGGTATAACCACTGCCATCTTCTAACCAGCGAATACGACCAATATGATCAGAGCTGAATTCATGTTTGGTATAAATGCGTTCTAAGGTCAGG
>JBNKXM010000175.1:0-5014 GCA_050300315.1 Thalassotalea sp.
GTAATGGTATTGGTCCAGTGGGTGACATTTTCTAAGTCGTGACTGATCAACAATATCGACATATTCTTCAGTTGGTTAAGACTGGCAAGTAAGCGGAAAATCTGCCCTTGATTCGTGCTTTCCATCGCTGCTGTTGGCTCATCTGCAATTAGCAATAATGGACGTCGAGCGAGTGCCATGGCAATCATTACCCGTTGACACAGCGCATCGGTCAACTGATGAGGATAACTTGAAATACATTGTGTATGGTGTTTTATACCTACTTTATGAAGTAAGTTAATTGCGGCAAGTTTTCGTTGTTGTCTTTTTTGCCAAAAGTAACCGGTTAATTGCTCACTTGCGACGGCCTCTTCGAGTTGTTCACCGATTGTGGTTGTTGGATCTAAGCAAGCCATCGGCTCTTGAAAAATCATCGCGACGTCTTGGGAAATGATTTGTTTTCTTTCTTGAGGAGAAAGGCGCATTAAATCGTTGCCACGCCAATGGAATCGATCAGCGTCCATCTGCCATTTATCATCTAAGACGCCCATGATTGCTTGGGCTAACAGTGATTTTCCTGATCCCGATTCACCAACGAGTCCACGAACTTCACCTTCTTTCATGGTAAGGCTAACTCTGTCGACCGCTAAAATGGCTTCATTATTTGATAGCAGCTTAATTGATAAGTTTCTGATATCGAGTAAATTCATTAACTTTCCTTACTCAATTTAATCGCATGGCGCATGCCTTCGCCCACTAAATTGGTTGCTACAACGGAAAATAGAATCACTAACCCCGGTAAATATACTGTCCACGGCGCGATATAAAACAAGTCAATACCATTTGCCAACATGGCTCCCCATTCAGGCATAGGAATTGGTGCGCCTAGACCTAAAAAGCCAAGTGTCGCAATATCTAAAATAGCCGCTGATTGAGCTAATGTCGCTTGGCTGATCAATTTCTCGATGATGTTGGGAAAAATGGAATAATGCAAAATACGCAGTGGATTAGCACCATCTAATCTTGATGCGAGTACATAGTCTTTTTTAAATTCTTCTTCGACTGCGTTACGAGTGATATGAATAAATTGCGGGATCAACACCATCACTATTGCCCAAAGTGTGTTACTTAATCCTGGCCCTAAAATAGCAACAATCACGATAGCTAACAGTAATGAGGGGATCGACAGGATCACATCAAGAAAATGATTTAAAAAGCTCGATTTAACCCCTTTAGTTAACGCAGATAAGGATCCAATGATCACGCCAATAACTAACGAAATGATGACTACAACGAAACTTAAGCCGAACGTTAGCGAAGCGCCGTGCATTAAGCGAGACAACATGTCTCTTCCTAAATTATCTGTGCCTAAGAGAAAGCTAATATTACCATTATCATGCCAAGCAGGAGGTAGTAATAAACTATCTAAGTGGTTTTCCGTTGGTGAATAAATTGAAATGATCGGAGAAAACACTGCCAAAAAGCTAAGAAAAAGAAAACAGCTAAAGCCAACCATCACAACGGGAGATTGTCGAAAATTATGCCAAAGCTGAACTAAGGGGGACGGAAATTCTTCTTCTAAATAAATTTTATTACGAGCCATGACGCACCTCTCTAGCGAGTGGATTGAGTGAAGCGTAAATAAAATCTGTCAATATATGGACAATAAATATAAAGCTAGAGAGTGCTAATAATCCCCCTTGAATAGCGGTGTAATCACGTTGATATATGCTTTCAATAAGCCAGCGTCCGATACCTGGCCAGCTAAAAATAACTTCAGTCACCATGGCTAAAGTGACCAAATTAGCAAACTGCAATCCAACATCGCGAATAACGCCAACAAACGCATTTCGAATGGCATGACGATAAATAATTTGTTTATAGGTTAAACCTTTAGCCATTGCGGCTTTAATATAGTGATTGTCAAGAACATTTAACATTGCGGTTCTAGCAAGGCGAATAAAAATAGTCGCTGGTGCTAGCGCAATGACACAAGCAGGTAGTAGCACATGAGCGCTCGCATTTTCGAACGCTTGCCATTTATATGGGCTGTCACTGATCAAAATATCGATAATTTGAAACCCAGTTACTTGTTCTATTTCATAGAGCAAACTAATTTGCCCTGCTGAGGGTAACCAGCCAAGTTGTATAGAAAAAATTAAAATGGCTAACAAGCCAAGCCAAAAAATAGGGATAGAATAGCCAACCATAGCAAATGATAAGATAACATTATCAGTTGGTTTTCTGTGCTTAATTGCCGCGATAAAGCCAATTGGGATACCGAAGAACATCGCAATAAATAATGCCACTAAACTGAGTTCAACCGTTGCTGGCAGGTGATTTAATATTTCATCTAATATGGATAATTGACTGGTCATAGAAACGCCCCAGTCACCATTAAAGAGGTGCTGAAGATAGACCCAATATTGCAACATAATGGATTCGTGCTTTGCGTAGTCCAATGCAATGAGCTCTAAGTATTCTGGGCTCGCATGAATTTGTCCGGAAATATTAGTGATTTGATTCCCCGGAAATAGAAAGCTTAGGCTGAACGATAAAATCGTTAGCAGTAGCATAGTAAAAAGAAATAAATTTAGCCTTCGTATGGTAAAAATCAGCATCTTAGTTCTTGGTTACTCCATTAAAATCAATTCCACCAAAGGAATGGAGTAATTTGCCTTTTATTTTATTTGAGCGAGCTTGGAAACGTTTAGAATGAGCTATCGGCAGCAAAGGAAGTTCCTCATTAGCAATTTTCAATGCTTGGCTATAGAGCTTTTTACGTTGCTTAATATTCGTCGTTGTTAGCGCGCTACGAATGAGATTATCAAATTCATTATCGCACCAAAATGTACGATTATTTCCTGTTTCCGCCGACGCGCAGCTTAAAAGTGGTGTAAAGAAATTATCGGGATCGGGATGATCGGCACTCCAACCAAGCAATACTGATTGATGTTCGCCAAGCGCAAGTCGTCTTAAAAATTCCTGCCAATTTAAACTAATAATATTAACGCTAATCCCTACTTTTTTAAGGTCCGCTTGAATGAGTTTTGCCATGGTCACTGCATCTGGATTATAGGCTCTTTGTACTGGCATAGCCCACAAATCAATGGTGAATCCATCGGATAAGCCCGCTTGCTCAAGTAATTGTTTAGCTTTATCAATTGAATATTCGATATCAGGGATTGACGGATCGTATGCCCATGACGATGGTGGCAACAGTGTTGTCGCAGCCTCTGCTTCTGAATCACCAAAATAGACGGTATTTAATATGGCTTGCTTATTAATGGCATGTGAAACGGCTTTTCTGACTAATTTGTTATCAAACGGAAACTTAGTGGTATTAAAACCTAAATAGCCGATGTTAAATGAAGTAACTTGATCTAGAGACAACAACGGATTGTTTTTAATTTTTTCTTGTGCAATGGGATAGGCGATAATATCGCATTCGCCCGCTAAAAGTTTCGTCAAGCGCCCTGTATTACTTGGCGTGATATCATATACAAGCTGCGTTAAACTGGTGACGTTATCCCAATACTGTTGATGGGGAATATAACGAATAAAAGATCCCGCGCGATATTCTTTTAGTTTAAAAGGTCCTGTGCCTATAGGCTGAGTATCGATGAGTTCAAGCTGATTGGTTTTCATTAATTGCTCAGCATATTCCTTAGATAAGATAACAGAAAAATCTGTGGCTAAGTTGGCTAAAAATGAGCTATCGGCACGTTTTAAATTGAAGCGCACCGTATAATCATTGATCCGTTCAATAGACTCAATCAGCTCGGAGAAACCAACACTTTGGAAAAAAGGATATTTACCGCCAGAGACCTGATGAAACGCATTACTTGGATCTAATATTCGATTAAAGCTAAACAGCACATCGTCGGCATTTAATGGTCTTGTTGGGATGAAGTAGTCGGTTTGATGAAACTGGACGTCCTTTCTTAAATAAAACGTAATTTTCTTATTGTCTCGGGTCACGTGCCAAGATTTAGCTAATGACGGTGAAATGGTATTATCGTTAGCACTAAAAGTGATCAATTGGTTGTACAATTGTTTTGACGTTGCATCTACTGTGACGCCAGAGGTGATTAGTTGGGGATTAAACCCTTCGGGGGAGCCCTCACTGCAATAGATAATACTATTTTCACTCAGTCGCATTTGATTATTAGCATCGCAAGCAGATAAAAAGGCGCTCAGTGCGGTACAAAATACAATAAACTGTTTGTAGGATGTGAGCTTAGTCACAACTAAATCCTTAATCTTCATTTGCAGTGCTATCAAGTAAGTTATATTTTTTCAAATATCCTCTTAATTGATGATAGGTTAATTCTAATGCATCTGCGGTTTTCTTTTGATTATATTGGCAATTTTCTAATGCCGATTTGATCAAATCGATTTCATAGTTTTGTGATAAGGATTTGAGTGATAATGGAAACTCAAAAGATTGCTTAATTTCAGGAACAGTAATTTCTTTGTTCTCACTAGATTCTTTCACTGGAGTGTTAACACTTATCTGTGGTTGTGAAATTACTCTGTCTTGCGTTTTTGTGCGTTGTGATGGTCGATAGGGCGACTCAAATGGGTCAATCACTAAATCATGAACAGGTAAGTGAGGGTTATTGCAACGATAGACACTGCGTTCAACAACGTTTTTGAGTTCCCTGATGTTACCGGGCCAATGATAATCTAGCATTGCTCGTTTGGCTTTTTCTGTGAAGCCACTAAACAATTCAAACTCTAGCTCTCTGGCCATGTTAATCGCAAAATGCTCTGCGAGCATTAAAATGTCTTCAATGCGCTCTCTTAATGGTGGCAGGGTGATCACATCGAATGCTAACCTGTCTAATAAATCAGCTCTAAATTCACCCGCTGCCGCCATAGAGGGCAAATCTTCATTGGTTGCTGCAATTAAACGGGCGTTAGTTTTGATCGTTCGTGAACCACCAACACGCTCAAATTCGCCATATTCGACGACTCGGAGCAATTTCTCTTGAATTAATCCTGAGGTATTTGCGATCTCATCAAGGAATAA
>JBNKXM010000176.1:0-5013 GCA_050300315.1 Thalassotalea sp.
CTCATTATTGAATGGGGTAAACAAGCAACGTTTGATCAAGCGGTTACTTGGTTTAATCAATGGGGCGTTTGGGTGGTCTTTTTGGCTGGATTTTCACCTATTCCTTATAAAATATTTACGATTAGTGCTGGTTTTTTACAAATGGCGTTTTTACCGTATTTACTTGCGTCTGTTATTGGCCGTGGATTACGTTTTTTTCTTGTTGCAGGCTTGATCCATTGGGGTGGAAAACGCATGGAACATTGTTTACGAAAATGGATTGATGTTATCGGTTGGCTTGTAGTAGGCTTAGTTATTATTGCTTACTTTATGCTCCGCTAGTTGAAGGAATAACTGATTATCAGGAAAGAAAATAAAGGTGACGAGTGTTGCTAAGATATTGTATAGCTTTAACTTTAGTGTTTTTAACGGCTTGTTCGTCAAGGCAAACACCTGCGCCAGTCGTTGATGTTCAAGGGCAAACACCGTTAAGTAAACAAGTTAGAAACAGTATTAACGGTAGTGAATATACGGTAAAAAAAGGTGAAACCTTATATTCCATTTCATGGCGAGCAGGTCTTGATGTCAGAACGATCGCTTCTATAAATAATATCCCCTCACCTTATCGAATATTTCCCGGACAAAAAATTTTTTTAACGCCAAATTTAGCCCAAGCTAGTAAAAATAAACCTTCCAGTAAAAGTTTACAAAACAAGCAACAAAAAGTTGTAAAAAAAGCTATTGCAACATCAAAAAAGCAGGAGTATGGTGGAATTGTAAGAGGGCAAAAAATAAGCAAAATTCCCTCAAGCAACGCAGGTTCTTTTTCACAAAAAGTTCGTGAGTGGAAATGGCCAGCTAAAGGAAAACTTATTGCTAAGTTTTCTAATAAAAAACTAGGTAATAAAGGAATAGACATCGCAGGTAGCCGTAATGATTCGGTGAGAGCAGCTGCTGATGGCAGGGTGGTATATGCCGGTGATGTGTTAAGAGGATATGGACAGCTAATTATCGTTAAACATAACGATGATTACTTAAGTGCTTATGCTCATAACGATCACATATTGGTCAAGGAACAGCAAGTTGTTAAGGCCGGAGAAGTTATTGCAAAGATGGGTGATACTGATGCTGAAAGAGTCATGCTTCATTTTGAAGTTCGCTTTCGTGGAAAATCTGTCAATCCATTAAAATACTTACCGAGAAGATAATGAAAATTAAAATAATTTTGGAGTTAATGTGAATATTTAGTTAGTAATTTCAGCTTTGCTAGTGACGGGAGAAATGGCATGGGCATAGAAAAAGAAATAAAAAATATTGAAGAAGATATCAGCTTAGAACAGGATGTTGACACGATAATTCAGGACGAAGTGCCAAGCAATCTAGATGCGACCCAGTTGTATTTAGGTGAGATAGGTTTTTCTCCATTATTAACCGCAGAAGAAGAAGTTTACTTTTCTCGTCTTGCCTTAAAAGGTGACGAGCCATCACGCAAACGTATGATTGAAAGTAATTTACGTTTGGTAGTCAAAATTGCCCGCAGATACAATAACCGTGGTTTACCTTTGCTTGATCTGATTGAAGAAGGCAATTTAGGTTTGATCCGAGCGGTAGAAAAATTTGATCCTGAACGTGGTTTTAGATTCTCAACTTATGCCACATGGTGGATACGTCAAACCATTGAACGTGCCATTATGAATCAAACCCGTACCATCCGATTACCGATTCATGTTGTTAAAGAACTTAATATTTATTTGCGTACAGCCCGTGAGTTAATTCAAAAACTCGATCACGAACCAACGGCAGAAGATATTGCACAAGAGTTAGACGTTCCAGTTAAAGATGTCAGTAAAATGTTGCGTTTGAATGAACGTATCGCGTCTGTTGACACACCGTTTGGTGGTGAATCAGACAAAGTATTACTTGACGTTATTCCAGATGAAAAAGCGAGAGGCCCAGAAGGAAATTTACAAAATGACGATATTAAGAATAATATTGTTCATTGGCTAAATGAACTTAACTCTAAACAACGTGAAGTGCTAGCGCGTCGCTTTGGTTTATTGGGCTATGAAGCCGCAACATTAGAAGATGTTGGCGTTGAAATTGGCCTAACTCGTGAACGTGTTCGCCAAATTCAAGTAGAAGCGTTAAAACGACTACGCGACATTTTAAGTGCTCAAGACTTGTCGATAGAAGCGCTGTTCCAAGCATAAACTTATCTTTTCATTTGATAAAAAAAAACCAGCTAATCGTGCTGGTTTTTTATTGTCATTATTTTGCTATATCCCACATATCGAATTATACCTTGCTTTTTAATTCAAATAATAAATCTAATGCTTGTTTGGGGCTAAGCTCATTGGCATCTAGTGACTTTAACTGACTCACCACAGGGTGCTCAGTATCGACTAAACTTAATTGTTCAAATACTTGTTCGCTGTTGGCAATGATTGACGGAGCTTGTTGATTTTCTAGTTCAGCTAATCGCTGTTTAGCACGTTTGATCACCGTTTTAGGCACACCAGCAAGTAAGGCAACCTGTAATCCGAAGCTCTTACTGGCGGCGCCTTCTTGAATGGCATGCATAAAAATAATGTCGTCGCCATGCTCCATAGCGTCGAGGTGAACATTGGCAAGACTTGGGATCTGCTCTGCCAATAGTGTCAGTTCAAAATAGTGGCTGGCAAATAAGGTAAATGCTTTGGTTTTTAGTGCTAACATTTCTGCACAAGCCCAAGCGAGAGACAACCCGTCGTAGGTACTGGTACCTCGACCGATTTCATCAAGTAATACCAGACTTTTGTCGGTGGCGTTGTGTAAAATATTAGCGGTTTCTGTCATTTCGACCATAAAAGTTGAGCGACCACTAGCAAGATCATCTGACGCGCCGATACGTGTAAATATACGATCTACTAAGCCAATTTTTGCGGCTTCTGCGGGCACAAAACAGCCAACATGCGCTAGTAGCACAATGAGGGCGGTTTGGCGCATATAGGTAGATTTACCCCCCATGTTTGGCCCCGTAATGATCAACATTTTACGTTGTTCGTTTAATAACACAGGATTTGCAATGAACGCTTCTTTGGTCATCTGCTCAACTACCGGATGACGGCCAGCTTCGATATGAATGCCTGGCGTATTTACAAGCTCAGGTCTGACGTAATTTAGACATTCAGCACGCTCTGCAAAGGTGGCTAAAACATCTAGCTCTGCAAGCCCTTCAGACAATACTTGTAGCGTTGCTAGTTCAGGTAATATTTTGTCAAATAACTGCTCATATAAGCGTTTTTCTAATGCAAGAAACTTACTTTGCGCTGTTAGTACTTTTTCCTCATGAGTCTTTAACTCATTCGTGATGAAACGTTCATTATTTTTAAGGGTTTGGCGACGAATATAATCATCGGGTACTTGATTGGCGCTGGCGCGGCTGATCTCGATATAAAAACCATGTACCTTGTTATAGCCAACTTTTAGCGTTTGGATACCGGTTCGTTGTTTTTCACGTTCTTCTAACTGAGCTAAAAATTCGCTCGCACCTTCACTGAGATCTCTTAAAACATCTAACTCTTGATCATAGCCTTTGGCAATCACACCGCCGTCTCTGATCAGTACGGGCGGGTTATCAATAATCGCTCGTTCTAGTAAATCGGCAAGCTCAGGTAACATTTTTATTTTATTGGTAAAATGAGCCAAAGGCTGATTGTCAGCACTGGATATTGTCTGGTGTATCTCGGGTAACTGCTGTAAGGCATTGCGTAAGCGCGCGAAATCTCTTGGTCTGGCAGAGCGCAGGGCAATACGAGCAACGATTCGTTCAATATCACCTATGGTTTTCAATTGCGGTTGCAGTTCAACATGGAGTTCGCCAGTTAAGATCTCGCTAATGGCATTTTGCCTTAATTGCAGCGCATTGAGATCTTTTAGCGGAAAATGTAGCCAGCGTTTAAGCAAACGAGAACCCATTGGCGTTGAGGTTTTATCTAATACTGCGGCTAGCGTATTTTCGTCACCGCCGTGCAGGTTTGTTGTTAGCTCTAAATTACGGCGAGTTGCGGCATCAAGGATCACACCTTTTTGTGATGACTCGGCAATAATATTTCTGATATGCGGTAATGCACTGCGCTGAGTATCTTTAACATATTGTAATAAACAGCCAGCGGCGCATAGTCCAAGAGGATAGTCATCTACGCCAAAGCCTGTTAGTTCTTTGGTTGCAAATTGCTGGTTGAGTAAATTTGTTGCGGTGGCAAAATCAAACTCCCAATCCGGACGTCGGCGTAACCCTTTGTAAGATTCAATAAGCTGCGGTTGAGAAAAGGATTCTGGATACAATAACTCGGCAGGAGCTAGTCGTTGTAACTCAGCTTGTAATTGTTCTGCGGACTTTGGTTGACATATGACATATCTGCCGCTTGTCATATCAAGATACGATAAACCAAACTCTGATTTATGCTCAAAAACACACACCAATAAATTATCGTGTTTATCCGTTAAAAGCGCTTCATCGCTTACCGTACCAGGTGTAACAATGCGAACCACTTTTCTTTCTACTGGGCCTTTACTGGTTGCTGGGTCGCCAATCTGTTCACAAATAGCGACAGACTCTCCAAGACTTACTAATCTGGCAAGATAGTTTTCTACTGCGTGATAAGGCACACCAGCCATAGGAATAGCATTTCCGCCGGTTTTACCACGTGCCGTAAGCGAAATATCCAGTAGATCTGATGCTTTTTTAGCATCATCAAAAAATAGCTCATAAAAATCACCCATACGATAAAACAATAAGATCTCGGGAAATTCCGCTTTAATCGTTAAGTACTGGCGCATCATCGGGGTGTGAGAAGATAAATCGAGGTTTGGCAAAGTCATTCATTATTATTCTAGCGATATACTTGCAAAATATTATGCCACAACGCGTTAAGTTTAACCCAGTAATTTTCAGCTAATATTCATAAATTGACATACTGTATAAAAAGTCATAATTCCGTTAATTTATGCTGTTAGTAACTTTTTCACAAAAATTCATAAAAAGTTATAAAC
>JBNKXM010000177.1:0-5003 GCA_050300315.1 Thalassotalea sp.
GTAAGCCGTAATCTGAGGTAGTATATTTTGCCAACGCCTCGGTGTCAGCGTGGCCACGCTTTAATCGAAAGTTGGTGGTTAATCCAGGTTGTCCATTTGATACCACAGGGTTTGGACCGCCGCGTAACGCTTCCATGGTTTCGATGGTTTCATCAAGACGAAATAATGTGGAGTTTTCTAAAAACGACAGCGTTGGCGCTGGATATACTGGAGAGCCTTCAATACTTAGTGTTAAAAATGGCGCATCACCAGCGCCGGGAAAGCCTCGAACAAACACATTCGCGCCTGATTCACCGCCTGAGCTTTCTACCCAAACACCGGGAACCGCTTTAAATAGATCGGCGGTGCTTTTAGGAGCGAGTTTTTCAATATCGCTAGCGTCAATATTTGTTACGGCAAAACTAGCATCTTTTTTGCTGATACCAACGCCGGCCGGCGTACCACTGATCACGATTACTTCGACATCTTTTTCTTTTTTCTTTGATTTATTATTATCTTGTGCGAACGCCTGTTGGTTCAATAATGATATTGAAATGGCACAAGCAAGCGTGCTTAGTATGAATTTCTGTTTCATTGACCTTCTCCCCAATTCACTTGATATTTCATTTGTGCCAAAACATTTGATTATTTTAGCAGCAATTTTTATTTGTTCGTTTTTTAACATAATGACAAATGCAAACGTTTGCAAATGTTTTTTTCAAACGTTTGCATTATTTTGTTAAATTTTGCATTATGTGATTAATTTCTTAGTTAATTTTTATTAAGTGTGAGTGGCAGAGGCGGTACTTTGACAAAAGAAAACAAGTTAACGCTAGCTGGGCTAGCAAAATTGGCAGGAGTTTCTACTTCGACTGTTTCTCGAGCATTAAATGATAACCCATTGATAAAAAAAGAAACTAGAGAGAAACTTCAGGCGCTTGCCAAGCAGCATAATTTTAGTCTCAATCGTGCAGCTTCTCGATTACGTACTCAAAAAACTAATGTTGTTGCTGTTATTCTTAACTTGGTTGATCACACAGATCAAAGCATTAGCGATCCATTTTTATTAAAAGTGGTTGGTGATCTCAATTTGGCGCTTAACCAAGCGGGCTATGAGTTATTGTTATCAAATTCACTCATGGCAACAGATGATTGGAATAATTATTTTATCAATAGCTGTCGAGCCGATGGTTTGATTGTAATTGGTCAAGGAAAGTCGACGGAAAAAATAGACCGAGCAGCCAGTGCTGGTGCGCCATTGGTGGTTTGGGGCGATCCTCAAGTTCAAAACGGTTATCCTGTTGTTGGCAGTAACAATGAGCTTGGCGGATATTTAGCGACTAGCCACTTAATTGCGGGGGGAAGCAAAAGCATCTTGTTTCTTGGCGATCCTGAACATGCTGAAATGAGAGAACGTCATAAAGGTTATCTTAGAGCCTTGCAAGAAAGTGGCTTAAGTGGACATGCTGAATTAACGTTGTCGATAGACATCACCAGTAAAGCGGCATATGACAAGATCAATCAAATTATCCTTGAGCGAGGTTTGTGTTTTGATGGCATTGTTGCTGTGAGTGACATGGTCGCGCTTGGCGCACTAAAAGCATTGAAAGAGCGCTATATCGGCATTCCTAGTGATGTTGGCATTGTTGGTTTTGATGATATTCCTATGGCGGAATTGTTTCATCCTTCACTAACCACAATTAAACAAAATACTAAGCTTGCGGCACAGCTTATGGTCGAACAATTAGTGAAGCAGTTTACCGGTCAATCTGCTCATTCTCAGATGATAGATATCACACTTATTGAAAGAAATTCTACACGTATCAATTAGTTAAATAAATTTTAGTAAGATAGTAGTAAAATAAAATTGCAAACGTTTGCAATTTTATTTTTTCGGTTATAGACTGATAATAAATCAAATCATCATGAGTGTGTTTAATGCCACGGATCATTACTATTGCTGCGATTGCTGCAAGTTATTTTGTGTTTGCTATTTTGCTTAATAGCGTCGGCACCGTTATTTTACAGTCGATAGCGAGTTTCGGGATCAGTAAGCCAGAGGCCAGCATTCTCGAAGGCTTTAAAGATTTATCTATTGCATTTGTTTCTTTTGCCATTGCTTCATTTATTCCTCGTATCGGTTATAAGGTAGCATTATTAATCGGTTTAATTGTGGTCACCGCTGGGTGTTTGTTGGTGCCTGTTATTGCTAATTTTGCCGTGATTAAATTGTTATTTGCCTGTGTTGGTGCTTCATTTGCATTGGTTAAAGTCTCGGTATATTCCATTGTTGGTCAGTTATCTGACTCAACAAAAGCGCATTCTTCGTTGCTTAATGTCATTGAAGGCATATTTATGCTTGGCAGTTTATCGGGTTACTGGTTATTTAGTTTTTATGTCGATAGCAGTGGTGAGCAGTCAACGCGGTGGCTTGATGTTTACTTTCCATTGGCGGCAATTATTGTTGTAGCGCTATTGTTGGTCGCTTTGTCATCGGTGGAAAAACCTGCACAAGAAACGAGTGCGCCAAAAATGAGTGAAAGCTTTATTGAAATGTTGAAAATGAGTTATCAACCTTTAGCATTGATTTTTATTATTTCGGTATTTTTGTATGTATTGATCGAACAAAGTATTGGTACTTGGTTACCAACGTTTAATCGTGAAGTGATGCACCTACCCGCTGATATTAGTGTGCAAATGACCAGTATTTTTGCCGCGGCTTTAGCAATAGGGCGACTGCTTGCGGGAGGGATCCTGCGGTATATCAATTGGTACGTATTTTTAAATTTTTGCTTAGTAGCCATGAGTCTGCTGATTATTTTAACCTTACCTCTAACGCAACAAGTGACAACCTCAATGGTTACCGATGTATTTAGTGCACCATTAGCGGCGTACCTTTTGCCATTAATTGGTCTACTAATGGCACCAATATATCCTGTGCTTAATTCGGTGATGTTAAGTAGTTTGCCACGAGTTAAGCATGCACCTATGACGGGATTGATCGTGATATTTTCGGCACTTGGCGGCACAACTGGTTCAATAATTACAGGCTTTGTTTTTGAGTCATTTGGTGGACAAAACGCATTTTACTTGTCGCTGATACCTATCTCATTAATCATCATCAGTCTTTATCGTTTCCGTCGCTCGAGTGAGCAATTGCGTTTAGCGTCATAAGGGGATTTTATGCAATTACATTTTCCTTTCCCTGCTCAATGTCAGCAGAGCCTTGCTTTTTTTTCCAGTGAGTTATTTCGTCGTGTGCAACTTGCAGGGATTTTTGATGACAGCAAAACCTTTGCTGATGCGATACCTAAAAGCTCTTATGATGATGTTTTATTGCATTATCAGCATGAGCAGGAAAGTAACATCCATTTTGATCTGGCGAACTTTGTTGCACAGCATTTTATTTTGCCTGACACGCAAGAATTAACGTCAAGAACACAAGAAAGTTCAGTGACTGAGCATATTAAGCAACTATGGCAAGTGTTAAAAAAGCCTGCTGATCCAGAAGGTTTAGGCAGTTTATTACCACTTAAGCACCCTTATTTAGTGCCAGGTGGACGCTTTAGAGAAATCTATTATTGGGATAGCTATTTTAGTGCTTTAGGCTTACTTGAATCAGGTGAGCAAGCATTGGTTGAAGATATGCTTAATAACTTTGTTGAATTACAACGGCAATATGGCGTGATCCCTAATGGCAATCGGAGCTACTATTTAACCCGTTCTCAGCCGCCAGTTTTAGCAATGTTGGTTGAATTGTTGTTGCCATACCAAGACAATCAATTAGCGTTTATTCGTCAATATATCGATGCAATCACCACAGAATATGATTTTTGGATGCAGGGTCGGGAAGAAGTATCGACGTTGAATTGTCATATCAAGAGATTGGTGCGTATGCCAGATGGCAGTTTGTTAAATCGTTATTGGGATGACAGTACAAGTGCTCGTCCAGAATCCTTTCGCGAAGATATTGAGCTTGCGAAAGACTTGCCAGCTGAGCGTCAATCGGCATTTTTTAGAAATGTGCGAGCGGCTTGTGAATCGGGGTGGGATTTTAGTTCGCGTTGGCTGGAAGAGCCAAAGTCACTAACGTCGATCCGCACCACTTCAATTGTGCCGATTGACTTAAACTGCCTATTGTTTGGTGTGGAATCGTTATTATCAAAGTATCACGCAAGACTGAAAAACTCACCACAGAGCGCGCTATATGCTCAATTGGCACAACAACGTAAAGCAGCGATAAATCGCTATTTGTGGTCGCCAGAGCAAGGTTTTTTCTTTGATTATGATATTGAATATCAAAGACAAAGTCAGGTGAAGTCATTAGCGGGCATAGTGCCGCTGTTTGTTCAACTTGCAGATGAAAAACAAGCACAGCAATTAGCGCTTGCTATTGAGCAGGATTTCCTACAAGCGGGTGGAGTTGTGACAACATTAAATGAAACGGATCAGCAATGGGATTCTCCCAATGGTTGGGCGCCGCTACAGTGGTTCTGTGTACAGGGATTAATCAATTATCATCAGACAAGGCTTGCAACTGATATTATGCGGGCTTGGATAGATTCTGTTGAATGCTATTTTGCTCAGACTGGTAAGTTGATGGAAAAATATGATGTGTGCCAGCAGGAAAATACCGCCAGTGGTGGTGAATATGATGTTCAGGAAGGCTTTGGCTGGACTAACGGCGTTAGCCAAGTGTTTTACCGCTTACTTAGTGATAAATAATTTTGAACGTTTACATCAATAAACATTCATTTTGCTGACCTAGTGTGTGAACGCCGCTTTAAATGCTTTTGACTCGTCATTTTTTCAAATGTTGCTGCCGTTACTTTTTGACTTGCGACATAGCAGTTATAGCCGATAGTGCAAATCAGGCAGGGCAGAAGCTTAAATTCCGGCTTATTCATGATTACTCCTTAAATAAGTGAGCTAATAGAAAAGACCGAATTTCAGTGAAAACACTTCATTTGTCAGGATGTCTTGTGTTTTCTTTAAAGCGTACGGACAGATTCTCTGGCGATTAA
>JBNKXM010000178.1:0-4965 GCA_050300315.1 Thalassotalea sp.
CATTAATGGTGAGTTTGCAACGTTTTTAATATAGCCATCTTGTTTGTTTGATAACGCATTTAAACGCAAGAAAACATTATCGGCTAGCTCTAGGTTTAGCATGCCTTCAATGCGCTGCATATTATCGCTACCAAATGAGCCTTTAATGAAACCATCAAAGTCTTCATCTGGTGCATTTGGGATCATATTCACCACCCCCATCGCGGCATTTTTACCAAACAGTGTACCTTGGGGACCTTTTAATACTTCAACTCGTTGCATATCTGAAAACAGTACATTTTGCGCGGCACGCGGCATATAAACGCCATCAAAAAATGTGGCTGTTGATGGATCGCCCCCCACACTGATGTTAGGACTTGAAACGCCACGCATGGTAACACCCGCTTGCGTAACATCACCGTCACTAAAATCAAAGCCAGGGATAAACTTATCAATATCATCAAGCATTACCGAGCCAGATTGCTTTATAGTTTCTGATGAAATACTGTCGACGGTGACAGGAACTTTCATGATATTTTGCACACGCTTTTGTGCGGTGACCGTCATCACCTCAACATCTTGCTCTTTATCTGATTGCTCATTGGCATAAATGCATAATGGCGTCATGAGTAATGACGAAATAATTGCTTGAGCAATTTTATGTTTTTTGCGATGTATCTGCGTACGACCTTGATGATAGCCTTGCGACATTCTGCTCTCCCCGAACGTATTTATTTTTTACGATAATTTATAATTGTTATATTTTTAAATCACTATTAGTTCATGATTCACTATATTGATGTGCATCAACTAATGCTTACGCAATGTTAAAAAACACTGACGAAATCTTAAAAAGCACTAAGTTATTTTTAAAAAACCTAGAAAAAACCCAGTTACTATTGTCATTTATCACTAATAGCATAGTTAACAGCATTCAATATTGACTAATGAATTGTTCACCAACAATTTAAATAAACAATAGCCCATGGATATATTTAATTCTTAATTGATGTCTGATTTTCGCCAGCAATAAGATATTATTCACGTATGCTTAGCCAATAATTGGTTGCTTGTTAAGATATAATGGCTTTTGAACTCGATATAAATATATGCCAAAGCGCGCGCCTGAGCCGAGATGCGAGGTTTGATGGCAAGTTTTTTACCGCGGTGTTAAGTACAGGAATATTTTGCCGCCCTATTTGCCCTGCTCGTCCGCCAAAACCTGAAAATGTAAAATATTATCTTAGCGCTGAACAAGCACAGCTAGCAGGCTATCAACCGTGTAAACGTTGTTTCCCTGAACAAGCGGCACATAAAAACCTACCAGCTAAGCTAAATAAAATTATTAATCAGTTTGATTATCGCACAGATAATGTGTCATCAATTGCGAGTAAGTACCAACTTAGTAGCCGACAATTGCAACGCTTGTTTAATCAATACTTAGGTGTGTCCCCAAGTGAATATTTTCAACAACAGCGATTATTACAAGCAAGAAAACTCATTACCAGCACACAATTATCGTTAAGTGACATTTGTTTCGCCAGTGGTTTTAATAGTATTCGTCGATTTAACGAAGCAATTAAAGCGTGTTATCAGTGTTCACCTAAAGCATTAAGAAATACAAAAATAACTAAAGAAGCGCAAAATGTTATCACCATCAACTTAGCGTATCGCCCACCATTTGATTGGCAGTTGATGCTGGCATTTTTTAAACATCGTCAAATCGCTAACATGGAATGTGTCACCGATAGCAGTTACCAGCGTAGTATCGCTATTGAACAATGTCATGGCTGGTTATCCCTCAGTCATCACCCAAGTAAACCGGCATTAGTGATGAACGTCAGTCTGTCTGATTTCAGTTACTTAAATAATGTTATCTGCCGTGTGCGGCGTATGTTTGATCTCGACGCAGATCTAACGTTAATTCATCAACAACTGCGCTCACACCCAAGGTTATCTGCAACAATAGATAAGTATCCAGGGTTACGCTTGCCCGGCTGTTGGGACATTTTTGAATTTTCAATTCGCGCAATATTAGGACAACAGGTTTCGGTCAAAGCCGCGACCACGTTTGCCACACGAATAGCCGAGAAATATGGTACGTATCATCGACAACTGCCAGAAGCAACAAGATTAACGTTTCCGACACCACAGGCATTAGACGCTGTCGACTATCAAGGTATAGGTTTAACGCAATCGCGCATCTCGACACTCAATAACTGGCTAGCGTTTTATCGTCAGCACAGCACTATGCTGGAGAATTACCAATCACTTGAGCAACTTGAACAGAGATTATGCCAAATTAAAGGAATAGGTCCGTGGACAGTCAACTACCTTGCAATGCGTGGTTTAAGCGATCCAGATGCATTTCCTAGCGCAGATTTAGGCATCATCAAAGCGTTGTCAGAGCACGACAGTAAAGCAAAAAATAAAGATATTTTGCAATTAGCACAGCAATGGCGTCCGTGGCGTGCGTACGCAGCAATCTATTTATGGCATTCATTAAGCCCTGAATAAACTAAACGTTTATTAAGCACGTTTTTTAAGGATTTCGATATGTATTACAGCTATTATCAGTCACCACTAGGACCATTAGCGTTAACCGCAAACGAGCAAGGGTTAACCGCGTTAGCATTCCAACAAACAAATGCCGCAATTACCATTCCTAGCAGTTACCAACAAGCACCGGAAAAATTTTCTAACGTCCATCTGCAGTTAGATAGCTATTTTGCAGGTACATTGCATACGTTTGATCTACCGCTTGCACCGCAAGGTACGGCATTTCAACAAAAAGTCTGGCAGACATTGACCACGATTAAACACGGTGAAACAAAAAGCTACGCATGGCTTGCCGAACAAATCAACAACAAAAACGCTGTGCGTGCCGTTGGCACGGCAAATGGTGCTAACCCTATCGCAATAATCATTCCATGTCATCGGGTGATTGGTAGCAATGGCAAGCTTACCGGCTACGCTGGAGGTGTTGATTTAAAAGCTAAATTATTAACATTAGAAGGCGCTATATATCGCGACTAACCTAAAGACAGACCACTTGATTTCGCCCTTGTTCTTTGGCCTTATATAGCGCTTCATCGGACTTTTTAAGTAATGAATCTACAGAATCTAAGTCGGGCTCGGTAAGTGACGCAACGCCAAAGCTTACCGTTAAGTTAAACGATAGATCTTGATAAACAATAGTTGTTTTTTGAACTTCACAACGAATACGATCCGCCAAATTACATGCTGAATGCGCATCCTTTTCTAAGCAAATCACCACAAATTCCTCTCCGCCGATCCTAGCGGGCGTATCCGATGCTCTTACGTTATCTTTAAGAATTTTCGCCAATACTTTTAATGCCTCATCGCCTGCCCCATGACCATATTGATCATTAATTTTTTTAAACCAGTCGATATCCATGTAAATGATCGACAACTCTAAACCATTACGCTTTGCTATTGATAAATCATGTGCCATTACTTCCATGCAATAGCGACGATTCGCTAATCCGGTGAGTACATCGGTTCTGGCATCGATTTCCGCTTGTTGCTTTGAGCGTATTAGCTCGCCTGTGCGCTCGGCGATGATCAGTTTAAGCCGTGCATTATGAATAAGTAGAAAAACCCCAACTAATACGATAATAAACCCAACAATCTCAACCTTATGGTTCATCAACTGCTGTATGATGTCTTGTTCTGTTTGGGGGTTATATAAAAATTTATCTAAATTGAGCTGTTGCTGACCAAGGTGCCCTGTTTCTCTTAGCACAGTAGCAATAGCTTGCCAGCGTTCTTCGCTCATATAACCTATAGGTATAATCTCTGCGTAAATTAGGGGAATAAGTTGCTCAGCTTCAAATAATAACTGCTGTTTGCTTTTACCTTGGCTGTTGTATTTGTTTAAAATCAAATCAACTATTTCGTCAACATGGTCAAGCACATACTCCCAACCTTTGATCGTCGCCGCACGAAACTTAGCAACTTGTTCAGGGTGAGTATCAATTTGATACGCAGAAGTGATTAAAATATCACCATAAAAATCAATATCATATTTTAATGGTGAAAAACTATAATAAACCTCATCATGCTGGTTTAAATAAAACGGTTCATTCGCACTGTAACCATTAAACGCCACATGTTTACCTCGAATGAAGCCGTCTAACGCCTGATTGGTTGGTACAACATTGATATCTCGCGACGTAAGGTTTTCTTTGCTGAGCATTGCGGTGATTTCTGCATTCATCACACCTTCACTGAGCATTACTCGCTTGCCTTTTAACTCAGCTAACCTTGGGTATTTACTGATCAATATCGACGGTGAGTGCTGGTATATAGCGGCTAATGCAACCAGAGGAACACCATTAGTTTGATAAATTAATGCGCCGACACCGACTATCGCATAATCAACATTACCTAAAATTAGCTGTTCAATCGGGGTTGGGCCTGGATTACGTTCTAATAAATGAACGTTAAGACCAGCATCACGATAAAAGCCGTTTTCTAACGCGGCATAGTAGCCTGCAAATTGGAATTGATGACGCCATTTTAGCTGGACATTGACATCCACCAAGGAAGAGCTTTCTTCCGCAAATACCTGCGCAGCAAACAACCAACAAATTAACAACAAACCACGAGGAAAAATAATCAATTAAACCTTCCTTAGATTACCTGATTGACACTTTCTATTGAGTTCACACAACGACTGTTAAAGTATAAGTCAAATATTGGTTTTAGTGAGTAAAAGCACACTAAACTTTTAACTAACCTGAGATCTGCTTAAGCAATCACTAGCGTATTGCGCTCTACGTCAGTTAAATTAAGATGTGGCTTATTTTCGTTTAAACAATAAGCCACCAATCCATGTCATCATGTCGATTAAGCTACTCTGAACAGCAATTGCAATAAGGGCGTCGTACCATGTACCGGATTGTTGCTGGATGACAGACTTCATACTGCCCACCAGTGCCAGGGCAAGGATGGTAAAGGTCA
>JBNKXM010000179.1:0-4939 GCA_050300315.1 Thalassotalea sp.
TGCTGCGGGCAAATTAAAGCCGAACGTGCGACATACCTTTGGCTGGAAAAAAATGTCAATATTTGCCAGCTTTATCAATGCCGTTATCTTACTATTTGCTATGCTGGCCTTGGCATGGGAGGCTATCTCAAGATTCAACGAGCCAGTAGCGTTACAAGCTACAACAGTTATTTGGGTGGCCGGTTTTGGCGTCGTCATCAACGGCATAACTGCATGGATGTTTATCAAAGGCAGTAAAGAAGATCTCAATATCAAAGGCGCATTTTTGCATATGGCGGCAGATGCACTGGTTTCTTTAGCGGTAGTGATCTCTGGGCTAGTTTATTTGAAATGGCAATTTTCTTGGCTTGATCCTGCGATGAGTCTGCTAGTTGCTTTAGTTGTTATTGTTGGCACTTGGTCGCTGTTTAAGAGTGCGCTGCATCTGATGTTTGATGGTGTGCCTGAAAGTATTGATGTTGAAGCTATAGCCAATTACTTTAATAACCACCCGGAGATCGAGAGCTTTCATGATTTACACGTTACCGCAATTTCAACCAGTGAGAACTCGTTTAGTATTCATGTTGTTAAGCGCCAAGGCGGTCAAAATAATGAAGACTTACTGCATGATTTGATTTCGGCGATGCAACAGCAATTTCAGGTCTCACATGTAACTATTCAGATTGAAAGTCAGCCATATTCAGCCACATGCAAATCAAGGCATTGTACCGAACATCATTAACTTAAACTTGGGAGCAATACTTTACACCAAGATCAAGAAACGCATTTTTTATGCGAAGCTGATGTTATTTACAATTGCTCGTTAAAAAGCTTAGTGTTGTTTCGAGCAATTTATCTCTTGATGAGCTGAAGCTATGGTCGTCATCAATGAGTTGATAAAATACCTTGCTGTTTTTTGTCTGTTTTAACGCTTTCAATAATGGAGCAATATGTAGCGCATGAGGTATTACAGAAGTATTTGCGCCAACGAGTAAAACAGGGCGGCCGTTAATAGCATGTGCGCGTCTAACGAGATCTAATTCTTTAGCATATTGTTGCGTTTCTTTTTCAGCTTTTTCACCAGACCAACCCTTTAGCATAAATAACGTATCGCCATACTCTTTCCATGGAATGCTTGTCTTGGGATCATTAACCAAGCCAACACCATTGGCACCTAAATTAGCGCCATCCCATGAAACGGCGCATTTCACGTGTGGATCATCAAGAATACCGGCGATCGCCATGTGTCCGCCCATACTATGGCCAACAGTTGAAATAAGCTTAGGGTCAATACCTAGCTCGTTTGAATGCTCGCGTAAATACTGTAAAACCACTTGCACGTCTTGTTCTGCATTACGAAAGGAAAACTCACCTTCGCTGCCCCAAGCTCCTCGGTAGTGAAAAAACGCCACATTCCAACCATTTTTACGCAATACTTGTGCAACATCTAAGTTTTTTTCATTGCCGGGATAACCATGTAGTAATAATACCGTTGGGTGTGCTTCTTGACCTTTTGCTGTATAAATAAATCCAGACATACGCTGCCCATCTGAGGTAAATGTCAGTTCAGTCGTGCCTGCGGCGTATTGGTCATTAGATTTTGCATGAGCCGTTAAAGTAAAAACCAAAAGTACAAGGGAAGGGATAAATCTGATAATAAATGGCATGTCATCGTTCCTGTTGTTATTGTGTTCGAGTTACTATGTAACTATGGCTTTCACTTTAAATATAAAAACACGTTATTGTTTTAACTATTGATACATTCAACTAGCTTAATTGGCAAAAACGCAAGCTATAGCAGTATCATTACTTGGTTATATAAACACAAGGGATAACTGATTTATTGACTGAATAGTTTATTCATCTCCCATAAAATTATCGAACCATCAACACTTGAGCTCGCGAGGGTTTTGCCATCAGGGCTAAATACCACAGTGTTAACGTCATCGTTATGACCGTTTAACTGCTGTAACATTTGACCCGTATTAACGTTCCATAATCTTACGGTGACCGTTTTATCTTCGTCATTTCTTCCCCAATGATATTGAAAAAACTCGCCAACAAGGCCTTTGTCTCTGTTACCACTGGCCAGCATTGAATCATCAGGACTAAAGCTTAAGCCATAAATGGAATAAGAATCACCACTTAGGGTGTTAAGCACTTGCCATGTTTGGGTATCCCAAATTTTTATGGTGTTGTCATCGCCGCCAGAGGCAAGGTATTTACCGTTGTGACTAAATGCAAGCGCTAGGACTGCGCCAGAATGTTCTGTTAGTGTTGAGATATGTTTACCACTCGCTGCATGCCAAATATTGATATTATCGTCTTCTCCACCTGTGAGTAGCAGTTTGCCATCAGGGCTATAGGCAATCCCCCAAACATCGCCTTTATGCGCGCTTAGTTTCATTGATTCACCCGTTTCAATGTTCCATATTCTAACGCTGTCATCGGCGCTAACGCTGGCAAGGCTTTTACCGTCAGGGCTAAAAACAACACCAAGTACCATTTCTGTATGGCCTGACAAGGTTTTCATCAGTTGCCCTGTCGACACTTGCCAAATTCTTACTTGGTTATCATAACTTCCGGTCGCCAAAAACTGACCATCGTCACTAAAATCAAGTGATGGAACTCCCGCAGGATGGGTTAAGGTATGGACAATTTTACCGCTACTACGCTGCCATATTTTTACATCTGGTTCAAAACCAGAGCTGGCGAGGAGTTCACCGTTAGGATGAAAATCAACCCTGCAGACGCTGTTTTTGTCTGTTTGGCAAATATTGTATTTCGTTGATACGTTATCAGAGAGGTTGTCACTGGCTGAGGCACTATTGCCGTAAAGCGTAATTAGCACACTAGTTATTGCGACCACATGTTGTAGAGATGCTTTAAACATAATAAACCTTGGAATAAGCTAAATTTGTCTGCATAGTAGCCGTTAGCTAACGGCTATGTAATTAAAGAATGACCAAGGTGATTTTTGTCGTGTTCAGCGAGCATATTTTACTTTTGTCATGAAAAATTGCCCGTTGAACATCAACTTCATGACAAAACCGTGATTTATCGGCACACTATAGCCATGGAAAAGATCAAATCGTTACTTTCACACTATTTCAATAATCGAGATGAATGGCTTTATTTCGCTTTGGTGCTTGTATTTAGCTTATCTCAACTTGAACAGCCGCTATGGTCACAATATTTAATTGATGTTGTCATTAACAGTGCTTACCTTGCACCCTTGATTTTATTTAAGTTTTGGCAAGCGAAATTAACCGTAAAATTAGCAAATTTTCCTTATCAATTACTGCGATCGCTTTGCTTTATTGTTTACCCTTTGGTGATGTTGTTTGGCCTAGGTGCCAGTTTTGAAATTGACAAGATAAATGACAGCGTAATTGACAAGGTAGCATTCAATTCACCTGCAGTTATTGTTTTATCTGGTGTCGCCGTAGAGCTACTCTTATATTTAAGTCGCTATATTAGCGACAAACACTCGTTTAGCTTAACGATTAAAAAAATTGGGCTGAATGAGCTGATCTTGTTCTTTTTAGTGCTTATTTCAGTGTATGGAGCATTGCTTATCAGCTCTGATCTGCCGTTGTGGTATAGCAGTAACTCCATTCAAATGACTATTGATTTTAGCGCGATTGCCAGTCATCTCTTGCTCACTGTCGGTTTGGCCGTTCAGTTATTTGCTTTGTTTTTTTGTGGTTATATTTTCTATTGGCTTAACTATCACGTTTTGGTGAAGTCAGTGTTAGCCAAGAGAGGTTTGCTGATCTACCTTTGCGCGGCGATTGCAACCGTGGTCTTGTTATATCCCATTATCATTGAATTATTTTTAATGTTACCGATCAATTATATGGCAGAGCCAATTATTCCGGCGGTTAATGCTGACGCCTTTGACTGGCATAATGGTCGGGTTTTCCTTGCGGTAATGCTTCTTAGCGTGCCTGTTATTTTGGTTAATCAATGGCATAAAAAAAGCAATCAGTTTGCTTTATTGGAAAAAGAAAAGGTGCAAACCGAACTGCAATTGCTTAAGCAACAAATTGACCCGCATTTCTTTTTTAATACCCTAAATAACTTATATGCATTGTGCCGTAAAAAATCAGAGCAAGCTCCTGAGGTGGTATTGCAACTGGCTGAACTTATGCAATTTGTTGTGTATCGGGGACAAGAGCGCAGCGTGTTGATTAATGAAGAAGTGAGTTATATTCGTGACTATATTAATCTGCAAAGTATTCGTTTAGGTAATAAATTGTCACTTGAATTTACGGTCGATCTTGATGAACCACAAAGTGTCATTTCACCCCTTTTATTAATTATCTTGGTGGAAAATGCTTTTAAACACGGTATTGAACCCGCAACTCATACTTGTCGTTTAGCGATTACTATTCAAGTAAAAGAGCAGCAGCTTAGTTTTACTTGTGTTAATTCAATAGCGGAGCACGACATAGCGATTGATGTTGTTCATGAAGGCGTAGGGCTGACAAATTTAAAGCGCCGATTAGCGCTAATTTACCCTAACAATTATCAACTGACGTTAACACCTCAAGCTGATTTATTTACGGCAAAACTTTGCATAAATTTATCGGCGGCAACATATGATACTCAGCCGGAGCCAGCTAATGAATAAGTTAACCGCGGTGATCATAGATGATGAGCCGTTAGCACATGAGATCATTGTTGATTATGTTGCACAGTTGCCATTTATTGAAATTAGCGCTCAATTTTATCATGCCATAGACGCACTTAGTTATTTGCAGGCACACAGTGTTGATGTGATTTTTCTCGATATCAATATGCCAAAACTCTCAGGCATAGATTTTTTAAAAGTGCTTAGCCCGCAACCACAAGTCATCATTACCTCTGCTTATCAGCAATACGCGTTAGAAAGCTTTGAATTGGCGGTGTGTGATTATTTATTAAAACCTTATCGCTTTGAACGATTTTTAAAAGC
>JBNKXM010000180.1:0-4925 GCA_050300315.1 Thalassotalea sp.
ACAGGCCCTTAACAGGGTAGCCATCGAAACTGCTTCAGGGCAGCGTGATTATAGCCATCCGTGGATGGCTCGTCTTGCTTTATTACAACTGGATTATGCCAGCACCGGGAGGTGCTGGCAGTGTGTATTATTGATCCAGAAAGGTACGCAGTTGCTCTGAGCGCGACGGATGACGCAGCTTACGCAGTGCCTTGGCCTCTATTTGACGAATACGTTCACGCGTTACATCAAACTGTTTACCAACTTCTTCTAACGTGTGGTCAGTATTCATATCAATACCAAAACGCATACGTAATACTTTCGCTTCACGTGCCGTTAAACCAGCAAGTACTTCATGAGTAGCGTGCTTAAGGTTTTCTGACGTCGCTGAGTCAACAGGGAGTTCTCCGCTGCCATCTTCGATAAAGTCACCTAAATGCGAATCTTCGTCATCACCAATTGGCGTTTCCATTGAAATTGGCTCTTTCGCAATTTTTAACACCTTACGAATTTTATCTTCTGGCATTACCATGCGCTCAGCTAATTCTTCAGGTGTTGGCTCGCGTCCCATTTCTTGCAACATTTGACGAGAAATACGGTTTAGCTTATTAATCGTTTCAATCATATGCACCGGAATACGGATTGTTCTTGCCTGGTCGGCAATTGAGCGGGTGATCGCTTGTCTGATCCACCAAGTAGCGTATGTTGAAAACTTATAACCACGGCGATATTCAAACTTATCAACCGCTTTCATCAAACCAATGTTACCTTCTTGGATCAAATCTAAGAATTGTAAACCACGGTTGGTGTATTTTTTCGCGATAGAGATAACCAAACGTAAGTTGGCTTCAACCATTTCTTTTTTTGCACGGCGGGCTTTCGCTTCACCAATTGACATACGACGGTTGATATCTTTAATACCGTGAACATTTAAGAAGGTTTCTTGTTCTAATTGGTTAAGCTTAAAAACACAACGTTCAACGTCAGCTTCAATATCTGCCATTTTCGCTGAATGTGGTAAACCAGCATTCTTTTGCTCTTCGAACCAATCTAATGAGGTTTCATTACCTGGGAAGACTTTGATAAATGTTGCTTTTGGCATGCCTGCACCAACAACACAGTGCTTCATGATCAAACGTTCTTGCACGCGTAATCTGTCCATTACGCTACGCATGTTTTTCACTAAACGATCAAACACTTTAGGAACTAAACGGAACTCTTTAAATACTTCCGCTAATTCATCGATGGCAGATTGTGCATCAGCGTGACCACGACCTTTTGCATCGATAACTTTGTTCGCTTTTTCATAAGCATCACGCAATAGCGCAAACTTCTCACGAGCTAGTTCTGGATCTGGACCTGTATCTTCTTCTTCCGCTTCTTCATCGTCGTCTTCGTCGACATCATCGTCGTCTTCATCATCTAATTCGTCATCAGATAATTCAGAGCCGATGTGGGTAGCAGCCACTGGAATTTCTTCTTCTTCCGCATCTGGGTCTAAAAAGCCAACGATAATATCGCTTAAACGACCTTCTTCCGCTTCAAAGTTATCCCATTGCTCCAACAAATAATTAATTGCAGGTGGGTATTCAGAGACACTGCGCTGAACTTCTTTGATACCTTCTTCAATGCGCTTAGCGATAACTATCTCGCCTTTGCGTGTTAATAGTTCAACCGTACCCATTTCACGCATATACATACGCACGGGATCAGTTGTTCTACCTATTTCACTTTCAACAGTGGCAAGTGCTTGAGCAGCAGCTTCGGCAGCGTCTTCATCGGTATTGGCTTCACTCATCATTAAAGTGTCGCTATCAGGCGCGTTTTCAAACACCTGAATACCCATGTCATTGATCATTCGAATGATGTCTTCAACTTGATCTGAATCGATTATATCCTGAGGGAGATGATCGTTAACTTCGGCAAAAGTTAAATAACCTTGTTCTTTACCTTTGGTTATTAACTCTTTAAGTCTAGATTGTGGGGCTTGATCCATTGACGAGTGTCCACCTTTTTTGGCTATCAAATTACGAACAGTAAAGCCGAAAATTTTAGCAAATTGGTTGCAAAATTACCAGCGTTAAAGTTACGACTGTTTGGTTTAATACTGTAAATTATAGCAAGCTTCTGGTTAAAAAAATGTGCTTTAGGCATTTAATAACGCTTGCAGTTCTTGTTTCTCATTTGGACTCATTTGTCCCGTTCTTGCTTTTTGCAATAATAGCTCTGTTCGTTGTTCGACAAAACTATCTAATAACTTTTCAATACTGTCTAAAAACACGCTTTCTGCGGCTTCTTCAACAATATGATGCTGCCAACACATTAACTTGGTCAGCTGCTTACCTTCTTCAGTATCTCGAAAATATTCGATTAATTGCGCACCGTTAATTTTTTCATTTTGTTTGCACAGCCCAATAAGCTGATTAAGTAGCGCAACGCCCGGCATAGTCAACTCTGATAAGATGTTTGGATCTGGCAATGCGTTTACTATATGGGGATGCTCTAACAATAATGCAATAGCCAATCGTACTGGGGTCACTTTGGGCTGTTTTTGTGTCACTTTCTGGATGCTGGTGTGTTTGACATTTTGGTTCAATTTCGCCAGTTGCTTGTCGCTACCTGCGCCAAAATTATGGGCGATCTTGGTCATAATGCCATCTTTAATCGAGCTTTCTGGCATTTTAGCGAGCAAAGGCTGAAATGACTCCATTAGCGCGGCTTTGCCTTCGAGTGAGCCAAGATTAACTGGCGTCATTAATTGCTCGAATAAAAATTCGGTTAATGGCATTGCGTTATCTAAGATCTGTTCAAATGCCTGCTGGCCTTGTTGACGAACCAAAGTGTCTGGGTCTTCGCCTTCGGGTAAAAAGACAAACTTCAGTGAAAAACCATCTTGAATGAATGGCAGGGCATTTTCCATCGCACGACTTGCCGCATCTCGACCAGCTCGGTCACCGTCGTAGCAACAAATAACTTCTTTTACTGTTCTAAACAGGGTTTGTAATTGTTCTGGCGTTGTTGCAGTGCCAAGTGACGCTACCGCATAATCTACGCCGTGTTGAGCTAGGGCGACAACATCCATATAACCTTCAACGATCACAATGCGTTCTAGGTGTTTATTGGCTTGCTTGGCTTCAAATAAACCATAGGGCTCTTGGCCTTTATGATAGATCCGCGTTTCCGGCGAGTTGAGATATTTAGGTGTACCGTCGCCCAATACTCGACCACCAAAACCAATGACACGACCACGCTTGTCTCTGATAGGAAACATGATACGACCGCGAAATCGATCATATGGCTTATTTTTATCGCCCTGAATTGCCATGCCTAAATCAATCAGCTGTTGAGTGACCTGTTGATTGCGACCAAAGGTTTTCATCATGCCATCCCATGCATCACTGATATAACCAATTGCGAATCGTTTGGCTATTTCTCCGCTCAGGCCTCGGCCTTTTAAATAATCTATGGCGATGGATTTGTCGGCAGCGGTTTTTAATTGCTGTTGATAGAACCTGCTGACGTCATTGAGTAATGCATAGTCATCTTGTTTTTGTTGATAAACTTGTTGTTGCTGTTTCAGCTGAGCAGGAGAATGATTACTTTGCTCTCTTGGCACTTCCATATTGTAGTGCGAGGCAAGTTCTTCGACGGCATCGGGAAATTCGAGTCGATCAAATTCCATTAAAAACGAAATAGCATTGCCATGTTCGCCGCAACCAAAGCAATGATAAAACTGTTTGTCTTGGCTAACGGTAAAAGATGGCGATTTTTCGGTGTGAAACGGGCAACAAGCTTGATAGTTTTTGCCTGCTTTCTTTAATGGTACGCGTAAATTGATCAATTCCACGATATCAGCTCGGGCTAATAAATCGTCGATGAATTGTCTAGGGATCATGCCTGCCATTAAAACCAAATACCTATTGAGTGCGTGAAGATCTAACAGCTCAGTTTACCTCCAATCTGGGAGATAAAACAACGAAAAACTGTGGTCTTACTTTATAGGGAAAATAAAAAAAACCGCTCTAGTATAGAAGCGGTTTTTCCGAAAAAGTTTGAATTCACTAATTATTTGTTTAGTGCGGCTCTAACTTGCCCACTAACAGCGCCAAGATCTGCTTTACCTTGCATCGCTGGTTTTAAAATGGCCATTACTTTGCCCATGTCTGCCATTGAAGCGGCACCTGACTCGGTAATTGCATTGTCAATTAATTGCTGAATTTCTTCTTGGGTTAATGGTTGTGGCAAAAATTCTTCTAATGCCGCAACTTCTGCTTGTTCGTTAGCTGCCATGTCATCACGACCACCTTCGCTAAACATCTTGATTGACTCTTTACGTTGTTTAACCATTTTGGTCAAAATAACGATAATGTTCTCATCAGTTGCTTCGGTGTTATGGTCAATTTCGGCTTGCTTGATAGCAGACAATGCCATGCGGATAACGCCAAGACGTAATTTGTCTTTGGCTCGCATGGCATTTTTCATTTCATCTTTGAGTTGGCTGAGTAAGCTCATTTTACTGGTTTAGTAAACTCAAATAACTAAGGTAATCTTAGTACATGCGAATGCGACGAGCATTCTCACGAGAAACTTTTTTAGCAGCACGTTTTACCGCTGCAGCTTTTTTACGCTTACGTTCCCAAGTTGGTTTTTCGTAACATTCGCGACGACGAACTTCAGAAAGGATACCTGCTTTTTCACATGAACGTTTGAAACGACGTAATGCTACGTCAAATGGTTCGTTTTCTCTTACTTTAATTACTGGCATTGTGCCTCTTACCTTAGTTATGTATCTATATAAATCGGTGATCAATTTCAGCCATCTGGCCTCATCTTCACCCGCTCTATCAAAAATGGGTGCCGTATTCTAATGCTAAGCGACCTTAGTTGTAAAGTTATAATTGAAATTGGCTGGAGAAAACTGCGCGAAATGGGTAGAATCGCCTTCT
>JBNKXM010000181.1:0-4924 GCA_050300315.1 Thalassotalea sp.
AAAGGACAAATAAAAAATATTGGCTTTTTTGACGAAGTTATTACGTTTTCTGATTTAGAAAAGATAGTTATCAAAAATGATTTAACCGATAAAGTTCCAAGCATTAGAGATAGAATTGGCCTAAATAAAGTTGCAAAAGCCTACAAGAACTTTCTATGGTTTAGATATGACACTCGTCGTGATGGCAGTAAAACTTACGCACAATATATTTTAACTAACCCATTAACATTAGAAGATATATTTATCACAGAACAATATTTAGACTATGTATGGGCTGGTGTTAACGATCAGAATACTTGGTATCCAATGTACAATTCGTTAGTTAGATATTTAAAAGAAAACTCAAGTACGTTTAACTAGCCATACTTTAAATCATTTGAAACAAACTAAATAAGTTTTGCTGACAATGCTAAAGCTTATTTAGTTTTTTAATAAATTATAATCAACAAGGATGTCTATGAAAATCTACTTAACGCTAGTGCTGTGTCTGTTAACCTTCAGCGCAATTGCCAGTAAAAAAGCAGTCACTGAGCAAGGTGATGTCGTCATCTTAAAAGACGATGGCACATGGCATTATGAAAATGGCAAGCCAGCTGACCAAGTTGAGCTAGTGCTTAACCCAAACAACTTTACTACCCCAAGTACTTCAAGCTTCGCGTTAAAGAGTAGCAAAACAAATTCATCATTTGCCATAGATCCAAAAAAATGGCGATTTAAAAAGAACGAAAATGAGCACGACGCAGCAGAATACACTTATCAATTTAAAGGCGGTGATCTGTATGGCATGTCAATTTCTGAACAAGTAGAAATTGATCTTGATGAATTAGTAAAAATAGCATTTGAAAATGCCAAAGGTGCAGCGCCTGATGTTGAAGTTGTTCATAAAGAATATCGCATGGTCAATGACAACAAAGTCATATACATGGAAATGGTCGGCACAATTCAAAGCATACGGTTTAAATATTTTGGCTATTACTTCAGTAATGCGTCGGGCTCAACACAATATTTAGCTTACACAGGTCAAAATTTAGAAACCAAATACCGAGCAGACATTGATAACTTTTTAAATGGCTTCTCAACAAACCTTTAACCCTCAATTGCACCATTAACACAAGGAATTACCATGAAAAAGATTTTAGGACTTATCTGTTTACTTACCCTCACGTTCAACACTCACGCCGAACAACAAACGTCGAGACAATCGGTTGAAACATTGATGGAATTAACCGAAGTATCAAAAATGATGGATGCCATGCACACTCAGATCAGTGCCATGTTCAGCGGTATGTCAAAACAACTCGGCATTTCGGCACAAGAAAAGCCAGCTTTTGATAAATACATGAAAAAAGTCGGTGAGTTGTTAAAAAACGATATGAATTGGCAACTGTTTAAAGAGCCAATTATCGATATCTATACGAAACATTTTTCTCAAGAAGAAATTAACGGTTTGATCGCTTTTTATCGCTCGGAGTTGGGACAAAGCATGACGAAAAAAATGCCACTAATCATGCAAGACTCTATGCTAATGTCACAGCAAATAATGCAGCAATTTATGCCTAAAATTCAAGCGTTGGCGATGGAAATGAAACAAGAAATTGAGTCAACTCGTCAAACCGAAAAAGGCGAATAATACTAAAACATCCTTAGTGGCTAACATCACCTTGATAAGCTATGGTTCAAAACGATGTTAGCCAGCAGTTTCAGCATGCATAATTTTTGCTAAATCAACGCCAACTTAAATGCGACTAATGTTAACGACTGTTTTAATATATTAATGCGGTAATTTTTATAATGCCCACTCATTAATGATGTGGATAATCAAAGTTCAATACGTTCTCGTAAATGCATTACAGAACTAATTAACTTATAAGGATGTAACATGAATAAAGTTTATCGGTTTTTAATTCTTGCAGTACTGATCGTCGCAGCGCTTGGTTCTTACAGTTATGGTAATTCAACAGGGATGTTTGTCTTTATCATTCTTGGGTTTCTCTTCGAAGGGCTATTTTGGTTAGGTTTGTTTCATAAACACAAGAATTAGTTGATCGAGTATTTATCAAACGTAGCGCTATGATAACTGCATGGAGATAGTGATGTTGCTGATGGGAGCGTTTTTATTAGTGTTTATCGGGTTAGTTCACTCATATTTAGGTGAAAAATACCTGCTAATACGCTTATTTAAACGAGATAACCTACCTAAATTATTGGGTAGCGATTGGTTCACTAAACGCGTACTAAGGTTTGCATGGCACCTCACCACCATAGCTTGGTGGGGCTTTGCTGCGATCTTGTATTTTTTATCGACGCCAAGTCACGATGTTCGCGAAGAAATCCTAATGACAATCGCTGTGGTATTTACTATCAGTGGTGTCATTTCATTGCTGTTCTCTCGTGGTAAACATTTGTCGTGGCTATTCTTTTTTGCTATCGCTGGTACAAGTTTCTTTAATATGGCTTGTTGCTAATAACAGGTTAAATCGGCGCTTAATCGCTAAACTGGCTTTACATTATGATCTAAAATAACAATCAAGCTAAACACATTGCTTGCCTATGCCCTTTCACCTAAAATATCCTCAAGATTATTTTCCTAAAAACAAAAAGGTTTTCTCATGGCATTGCCAGACAAGTTTATTTATTCAATGCATCGCGTTAGTAAAGTGGTGCCACCAAAACGTACCATTTTAAAAGACATTTCATTGTCGTTTTTCCCTGGTGCCAAAATTGGTGTTTTAGGTTTAAACGGTGCAGGTAAATCAACACTATTACGCATTATGGCAGGTGTTGATACTGAATTTGAAGGTGAAGCAAAAGCGCTTGCTGGCACCAATATCGGTTACTTACCGCAAGAGCCGCAATTAGATGAAAACAAAACCGTTAGAGAAATTGTTGAAGAAGCGGTTGCTGAAGTTAAAAATGCGATGGCGCGCTTAGATCAAGTTTATGCTGAATATGCCGAACCTGATGCTGACTTTGATGCTTTAGCGAAAGAGCAAGGTGAGCTCGAAAACATCATCAATGCACACGATGGTCACAACATAGATAACGTGTTAGAGCGTGCCGCTGACGCACTACGCTTGCCTGACTGGCAACAAAAAATATCAGTGCTTAGTGGTGGTGAACGCCGCCGTGTCGCTTTGTGTCGTTTGTTACTACAAAAACCAGACATGTTGCTACTTGACGAACCAACTAACCATTTAGATGCTGAATCAGTTGCTTGGTTAGAACGCTTTTTACATGACTACAGTGGCACTGTGGTTGCTATTACCCATGACCGCTACTTCTTGGATAATGTTGCCGGCTGGATATTAGAACTTGACCGTGGCTATGGTATTCCATGGGAAGGTAATTATTCATCTTGGCTTGAACAAAAAGATGCTCGTTTAGAACAAGAAAAACGCAGTGAAAATGCTCTGCAAAAAACCATTAAACAAGAATTAGAATGGGTACGTTCAAACCCGAAAGGCCGCCAAGCGAAAAGCAAAGCCCGTATGGCGCGTTTTGAAGAGTTAAACAGCCAAGAACATCAAAAACGCAATGAAACCAATGAATTATACATTCCACCTGGGCCACGCTTAGGTGATAAGGTGTTAGATGTTGAACATTTAACTAAGTCATTTGGCGATCGCGTATTAATTGACGACCTGAGCTTTAGCATTCCTAAAGGTGCAATTGTCGGTATCATTGGGGCGAACGGTGCTGGTAAGTCAACCTTATTCAAAATGTTATCAGGCGCTGAGCAACCAGATTCTGGTTCAATTACACTAGGTGAAACTGTCAAACTTGCCAGCGTTGATCAATTCCGTGATGACATGGACGATAAAAACACAGTATTTCAGGAAATCTCTGAAGGCCAAGATATTTTAGCCATCGGCAATTACGAAATTCCAAGCCGTGCATATTGTTCTCGTTTTAACTTTAAAGGTAACGATCAGCAGAAATTTATCGGCGATCTGTCTGGGGGTGAGCGCAACCGTGTTCACTTGGCAAAACTGGTAAAAACTGGTGGTAACTTATTACTATTAGATGAACCGACCAACGACCTCGACGTTGAAACCTTGCGTGCGCTTGAAGAAGCATTATTGGAGTTCCCAGGTTGTGCCATGGTGATCTCGCATGACCGTTGGTTCCTTGATCGTATTGCTACTCATATTCTTGACTATCGTGATGAAGGGCAAGTGAATTTCTACGAAGGTAACTTCACCGATTATGAAGAATGGTTGAAGAAAACCTTAGGTAGCGCTGCCATCGAACCTCATCGTATTAAGTACAAAAAAATCGGTTGATATCAAGTGTTAACCTAATGAGATAAGTCATTAGTAACTAAAGAAAATAAAAAGCACCTTAAGTAAATTTTAAGGTGCTTTTTTTTTAAATCGAGCTATGCTAAAGGTATCAATTCAACAAATGTATGAACGTAGATGGAAAACAGACGACAGTTTACTCGCATATTATTTTCAATCGATGCGCAATTAGAAATTGAAGAGCAAAGTTATCCGGTAAACATTCATGATATTTCGCTAAATGGTGCGTTAGTCAGTGCCCCAGAAAATGCGCCCGATATAAAACATAAACTTGGGATATTAAAATTTAATTTATCGGGTACTGATGCCGAAGTCAGCATGCATATCGCCGTGGTTCACCAAGAGCCTGATGAAGTTGGATTGCAATGTAATGCGATAGACATTGACAGCGTTACCCATTTACGACGACTCGTTGAACTCAATTTAGGTGACGACAGCCAGTTAAATAAAGAATTATCACAACTCACACGTTAATTTAGCTAACTATTTTTTTCTGATAAGGACGATGTATGAATCACATTATTATCTCTTTTATTAGTCCAGATCGTCCTGGGCTCGTCGACACTCTTGCTAATTTAGTGAAGCAACATCAAGGTAACTGGCAAACCAGTAGTTTACATTAT
>JBNKXM010000182.1:0-4889 GCA_050300315.1 Thalassotalea sp.
GACGCTGTGTCGCAGACAATTTGCTTTGACTTTGTCTCTTCAAACTAGCGTTAGAATATTGGCCTATTTCATCTTGCCACTCTTCAAACAACGCTTGTGCGACACTTTCAATAGCGGCTACTCTGTCATTAACCTCTTCGGCAGCTTTTAAACTTGCCTGATAATGATCTTCGCTTTGCTGATATTGACTCTGCAAATCGCCACCATCAAAACTAATTAACGTCGATAATTGTTCAAGCGCGCTCTTAAATTCTTCTTTAGCTTCTTGCTGGGACTCATTCGCTTTTTCTACACGATCAATGAGGATATCGCGTTTATGGACACCAACTTTTTCCATGGCAGAATAATAGGCGGATTGGCAACCGATAAGTTGCAGCGTGAATATGAGAAGTGCAAGTTTAGCTAAATTGATGATGCTCATCGCTAATTGGAACCTTTGTAGCGAGCGGCATCTATTATTGCCCAAACGTGAAAAATAAAGCCTGGCAGTGCCATGAAGAATAATATGCCAGTTGCCGCTAAAGTATAATTAACCCAAGTTAATAGAAAAAACAGAATAGCTGCTAGAATTCTTCCTTGCACTAGTTGACCTAAACCAGCAATAAAAAAACTACAAATCGCCGCTAATACGTTACCGCCTGAACCTTGTCCTGACATAAAAACTCCTTTTGAAGATATTAATTCGTTATAGAATAACCTTTACTTTACTATTCATAATATACTGTAAAGGAAAGAATATTAACTATAAATGATTATGAAACCTATTAACAAACAATTTGTGTTGTCGACTTGGGAGCAAGTGAAACGCTTTATTTGGTTTTTCGCCAAACGTATTAGCGCTGAACAAGTACATGTTACTGCAGGCTATTTATCTTATGTCACCTTAATGTCACTGGTACCTTTGATTGTCGTTATGTTGTCTGTGATGACTGCATTTCCTATCTTTGCTGAAATTAAAGAAATGATCGAAGGTTTCGTTTACCAAAATTTTATTCCCGCATCGGGAGACGTGGTGAAAGACCATATCACAGGTTTCGTAAATAATGCCTCAAAGATGTCGGCAATTGCGATAGCGTTTTTGTTCTTATTCGCTTTGTTATTGATCTCAGCAATTGATAAGTCACTGAATAAGTTGTGGCAAGTAGATAAAAAACGCAAGATTGTTACCGCGTTTTCCATGTATTGGATGGTGTTAACTTTAGGTCCCGTGCTGGTTGGTAGCAGTCTGGCGGCGACATCTTATATTGTTTCGTTAATGTCATTAGGAGATTATGATTTATTTGGTATTGCCAATATTTTAATGCGCATGTTGCCAGTTTTTTCTTCTATTGCAGCGTTTATGGTGCTGTATTTGGTGGTGCCAAATAAGGATGTGAATGTTAAATATGCGTTCGCAGGAGCCGTATTAGCTGCGCTACTGTTTGAGATCGCTAAAAAAGGCTTTGCATTTTATGTGACCCAACTTCCTTCATATCAAGCTATTTATGGTGCACTCGCAAGTATCCCAATTTTATTTTTATGGGTTTATTTATCTTGGTTAGTGGTATTATTTGGTGCATTGTTTACCGTATGTTTAGAAGACTTTCTCTCGAAAAGGAGCGATGATGTCTCGTAATCTCTATCCTAAAATATCGAGCTATCAGCAAGAATGGCTCAAGGTCAGCGCCGAACATCAACTCTATCTGGAACAATCAGGCAATCCTCAAGGGATCCCCGTTATTTATTTACATGGTGGCCCAGGTGGTGGGTCAAGTGAAAATCATCGGCGTTATTTTGATCCTGAAGTCTATCGCATTATCATTTTTGATCAGCGGGGTTGCGGAAAATCGCGTCCTTCACCATCTATTAACGACAATACCAGCGCCGATTTGGTGCAAGATATTGAAGCCATTCGTCAGCACTTAAATATTGAGCAATGGTTAGTTGCCGGGGGATCTTGGGGAACAACCTTGGCAATGTTATACGGTATTGCGTTTCCCCGTGCTGTATTAGGTTTTATTTTAAGAGGGACGTTTTTAGCAAGCCAAGCAGAATATGACTGGTTGTATAAAGCGGGGGGCGCTGAACGATTTTTTCCAGAATATTATCAAGAATTTCTTGAGCCTTTAGCGGAAGAAGATAAAGCCGATCCGCTTCAAGGCTATCACGCCATTTTTTCTTCTGACAACGAAGTGGCTAAAATTGCGGCTAGCAAAGCGTGGTATTTATGGGAGTTAAGGCTGTCAACGATAGAACATCACCATATTGGTGCAGCGCAGATTGAAGATACGCATCAGGCGCATTGTATGGCGCAATTATCTCATCATTATTTTTATCATCAGAGTTTTATTGATGACGACTACATTATAAAAAACATTGATAAGATTGCTGATATTCCGGCAATTATCATTCATGGTCGTTACGATATGGTTTGTCAGTTATATCATGCGGATCGTTTAGTTAAAGCATGGCGTAATGCCAGTTTACAAATATTACCGCAAGCAGGGCATAGTGGTTTTGAGCGACAAACTATCGATGCGTTTTGTAAAGCATCGGATGTCATGGCAAATTTTTTACGAGAGCAAGACATATGATAGCACTGATCCAACGTGTCACTAACGCCAGTGTTGAAGTTGAACAACAAATTGTTGGAGAAATTAATCGTGGATTGTTGGTCTTGTTAGCAATAGAGCCCAATGATGATGAAAAAAAAGCCAGTCGTTTAGCTGAACGAGTTGCTGGTTATCGAGTTTTTGAAGACGAAAATGGTAAAATGAATTTAAATGTCGGTCAGGTTGGCGGCGACATCTTAGTTGTTTCCCAGTTTACCTTGGCAGCCGACACCACCAGAGGCATGCGTCCAAGTTTTACCAGTGCAGCGGATCCTCAAATGAGTGACGCCTTGTATCAATACTTTTGCCAACAGTTACGAGAGAAAGGCTTTAAGGTACCCACTGGGATTTTTGGCGCGGATATGAAAGTTAGCCTTTTAAATGATGGACCTGTGACGTTTAGCCTCACAATTTAGCGCGACAATTTTTTAGCGTTTATGTTGCCGATGAAGCCATAGTGCTTGTCCTCGGCGATAATGATGTTTTTTTAGTGATGTTAAATTGGTGTTGTTTGTATCAATTGCTGGATGTAAGTGAACAATAATATTGGTATATCGCGGGATAAAAAAATAGCTCATTTCTCTGCCTCGTTTTAGTTTTGCTAGATAGCTAAGTACCTTATTAAGTTTATCCTCGGCTAAATTGACCAAGTTGATGGTTAACCAAGCGTCACTGGATAATTTACTTAGCACCTCGCGGATCAGTGCGAGGGAATCTGCGTCATTTACCTTGTTTTGGTAGATATCAAAGATCAACCAATCAGCATCAATTGAGTCTTGGGGAGTTAGCCATTGCTGTGCATCTTGTTGATAAATAGGGAAATGGAGATTTGAAGGATTAAAATATTGCGCAAAGCATTGAATGACCTGTTGGTTGCTTTCTATACTCAGCCATTGACAGCTAGGTACTCGTTCAAGAACAAAGCGAGATAAATTGCCACCGCCTAAACCAAATTCTATCACTCGTTTAGGAGTGATAAAAAGCATAGGCAGCATGATGAAATACTGATGAGTTAAGGTTAATTTTTGTGGTTTTCTCTTAAGCATTACACTTTGAGTGATATCATCAAAGCACAGGAAGAGATAATCATTATTTTCTCGAATAACGATGTTTTCTTTATCTCGTATTAAATAATGCAGATGACTTTGCTGTAAATGAGCCGTTAATTTCATTAAAATCAAATAATTGATAACAATAGATGTTATAGATAAGCATAGACAATGATTGAATGTAGAGCACCTTTAACTAAGCAAGAACTTCAAAAATACTACTTCTTGCGTTGGCAAGTGTTACGTGAACCTTGGTCGCAACCGCAAGGTAGCGAACGTGATGAATGTGAAGCCCAAGCGATACATCGCGCTGTTTTTGATCTGCAAAAGAACGTGCTGGCCGTTGGTCGGTTAGATTTTACTGATCAATTTCATGCACAAATTCGCTATATGGCAGTTGTTGAACAAGCGCAGGGAAATGGTTATGGTCAGCAAGTGTTAATGGCGTTAGAGCATGAAGCATCTCGCCGAGGGGCGAAAAAAATTACGTTACAGGCAAGAGAGTCAGCAGTGACGTTTTATCAGCAGCTCGGTTATCAGCTTGTTAAAAAGTCACATTTACTTTATGGCGAGATACAACATTTTACCATGCAGAAAAACGTAGCAGCATTGCCTGAACACCAAGAGTCAGTCGCCATGCAGCTACAAAATGTTTGGCATAATACTATCCCGTTAAGTAAAGCGATGAATATTGCCATCAGCTATTATGACGGTACAGAGTTATTAACGCATTGCGAACCGACATTTAACAAAAACCTTCATCAAACCATGTTTGCTGGTAGCATTTATACGTTAGCAACATTAACTGGTTGGGGCTGGGTGTATTTACAATTAGCAAAAGATGGGTGTCATGGTGACAGAGTGTTAGCGGATGCTACGATTAAATATCTTGCGCCTATTGCTGGCGTAGCATGTGCTAAAACGAAGCAACAAAGTGTTATCGGTGATACACAGCCGTTAACTGTAGGAAAAAATGCGCGTTTTACGCTTGATGTAGAGATACTATCAGGAGATAAGATCGCCGCGAAATTTACTGGTCAATATGTGGTGATACCAAGCAATGAATAAAATTAATCAGATGATAGCGTTTATACTGTTGAGTGTTGTTTATGCAGTGTCGGCACAAGCGACTAGTGTCAACGAAGCGATAAATGAAACGCTCGATAATTTCCATCAAGCGGCTGCACAAGCTGACTACCAAACCTACTTTAATTTGCTTGCTGACGACGGCATATTTTTAGGTACAGAT
>JBNKXM010000183.1:0-4862 GCA_050300315.1 Thalassotalea sp.
CCTGATGCAGCCTTCATACAAAGTTCAGTAGAAATACTGTTATCTGACGCACTCAATGAAGATGCGTTGGCCATACCAAGTGCTGATAAAGATAATGTTATTGTCGTTAATGCTTTGCTTAATGTATTCATAATTACTCTCCGATAGATGCCTCGAAAAGTGTATTGCAGTGATAGTGCCAATATGGTTTTTAATAAATTAATCAGTGACTTGCTTTGTTTTTAGGATTAAGTAATATGTAAATAATTTATCGACATCAAACGCTATTTAGTCTATTTGACCAATATTTGGTTTAATAGTAAAAGAAGTGGCTTACTCGACAGGATGAGGGGGATTTTTATGCTTTTTGAAACACCAAGATTAGTTGTTCGACTACTTGATGCTGATGATGCGCCAATGATTTTAGCACTGTTAAACGAACCCCAATTTATCGCCAATATTGGTGATAAAGGTGTTAGAGATATCGAGGGAGCGCTTAATTATATTGAAAATGGGCCGCTTTTGATGCAAGCCAATTTAGGTTTTAGTTTATATTGTTGTCAGTTAAAAAACTCTTCAGAAACTATTGGGATCTGCGGACTGATCAAGCGAGAAGGGGTTGAACTGGTAGAAATAGGTTTTGGCTTTTTAGCACAATATTGCGGCCAGGGATTTGGTTTTGAAGCGTCACAAGGTGTGTTGGAGCATGCAAAAACTCATTTGATGCTCCCTAAATTACAAGCAATATGTAGTCAAAGTAATAATGCCTCGATTAGTTTATTAACTAAATTAGGTTTTCATTATCTGCGTGATATCACTTTAGTGTTAAACGAACAGCCGATAAAACTGTATGAAAAAACACTCTAGTTGTGTTGTTTTTGAACTATTTTTGTAGCAAAAATAGTCGCTTGATGACTTTAGTCAAAGTTTTACATATTTTCACTTGCGTTTTTATCAATTAACCCCAAGTCTTATATGTAGTAACAACAAAAAAGGAAAAGCTATGAAAATAAATCTTTCTGGTCATCATGTAGAAGTTACTGACTCAATAAGAGAGCACGTTGAAGAGAAATTTTCAAAAATCGCCACCCATTTCCCAACTATTATTGCTTTAGAGGTTATTATTTCGAAAGAGCATGGAAAGCACCATGTAGAATTAAGTGTTAATTATGAAGGAACCACAGTTGCTGCTTCGTCAACCGACGATATTATGTATCCAGCCATTGCTAATGCAGCTAAAAAATTAGATGCGGCATTAAAGCATCGCAAGGGGCAATTAAAAGCTAATTTGCATAACAAACCGTTTACCAGTACTCCTGAAATTGCTCATGAGAAAATTCAGGAATTAAATTTAGGCTAAATGAGGTTAATAGATACAAAATAACAGGGGCTTATGCCCCTGTTTTTGATTGCTAAATGTATTAATATCAACCAAAGTAACCAGAAGGAATATCACGATTAACCAAAAGATAATGATTGATGTTGAAGAAGTTGAGTTTATGGCTATTCGAGCGCAAGGCGCTGGCGGGCAAAACGTCAACAAGGTTTCATCGGCAATCCATTTACGTTTTGATATTGTCCATTCTAAGTTACCAGAAGAGGTCAAAGAGCGTTTGCTAAATCTTAATGATAAAAGACTCACTAAGCATGGAGAGATCATTATTAAGGCACAGCGTTTTCGTACACAAGAAAAGAATAAAGTGGATGCGTTAGCACGACTCAATGAGCTGATAACTAGCGTTGCAACGACAGCACAAGAGAGAAAACCAACAAAACCAAGCAAGTCAGTGAAGCGTAAAAGATTAGAAAACAAAGCCAATAGAAGCCAAACCAAAGCGTTAAGAACTAAAGTCTCATTTTAGCTAGATAAAATGATTGTGCTTTTAATTGTTTTGGTTAAAATGCTACAAAATATGTAGCAAGCAGTGTTAATTGTTTTCAGGAGGAAATCAATGTCAACGCCATTACCTGGTAACGCCGTTCGAGGCTCAAAAACGGGTAAGCCTATCATGGCATTACTCGATTTACTTGGGCGCACTTGGGCACTCGGTGTTATCTGGAACTTATCTCAGCAAACCTATACGTTTAGAGAGTTACAAACGCATTGTGATGGTATTTCACCAACTTTACTCAATACGCGCTTAAAAGAATTGCGCCAGGCTTTAGTGGTTGAAAAAGTCAGTGGCGGTTACGCCTTAACTGCACTTGGTCAGCAGTTGCTTGAACATATCTATCCGATGGCCGATTGGGCTAAAAAATGGCAAGTAGCGTTTGATAATAACGGAGGAAATTAACATGACTGAAGCGTTAACCTTTACCCATATGTTACTCGACAGAGCAAGTGGTCAGCGAAAATCGTTAGATTGGTTAAAGGAAAAAATTGATTCGCATTTATCGTGTTTTATTCCGTCATGGCAGGGCGACTATCTTTTTATCGAACAAAAAATGCTGGCATTGAATGTTGATGAACTGCAATTAACTATTGAGCAAATTTCAGCACATAGTTATTTACTAGGCATTGAAAAAGAAACTGATGTTTCGGTATTCATTCTTGATTTATTTACGCTATTTAAACATCAGGATGATGCATTGCAGTTTGTCAAAAAATGCTTGGGGCAACAGGATGAGACGATTGCAGTCAAAGGTTTTCGTCAAGTGTTACCCCTGCTAACAAATCTTGATATTGCAAACCTAGGATATGGCCGCGCCTTATCTTTATGGCATCACAGTGCTCTACATTGTGGTCATTGCGGTGGCGCAACGGATAATCATGAGGCAGGACATTGTCGCACATGTCGAAACGAAGATTGCCAAAAGCCGAATTTTCCTCGCACTGATCCTGTGGTGATCATGTTGGTTGAACATAAAATACCAGGTGAACCAGCGCGTTGTTTATTAGCAGGACATCATCGTAGCCCAGATAATTTAGTTAGTACCTTAGCTGGCTTTGTTGATCCCGGAGAATCGCTAGAGCAAGCGGTTATTCGAGAGGTTTATGAAGAGGCCGGCATCAAGGTAAGCAATGTAAAATATGTTGCATCACAGCCCTGGCCATTTCCTAATTCGTTGATGATAGGTTTTTTTGCACAGGCGATTAATGACGATATTAATGTTGATCAACAAGAATTGCGTCATGCGCGGTGGTTTGATGCTCAGCAAGTCGCAAATTTTTCTAATTGGGGAGATGATGATGACAATATTCAAATTCCGCGCAAGGAATCGATTGCTCGGCATTTAATTGACCTTTGGTTGTCGCAAAATAGGTGCGATGATTAACGGATTATTTTGAGGGTGTCATACGGTGATCAAGCGACAAAAAGCTCTTGTTATCTCATATCTATGAGTATTGCTAAATGTTTTGCAAAAGAATGTTGACAGGTTAACTGACGCGCGTCATTATAATTTCAATTATTTAATACAACTCATTGTGAAAAAATGAATTTTACCCGTAATCTTACCGTACTCAGCGTGAATAATATGACCAATTTGGTTGTACGCTGGTTGGTGGGTTATCTGCGGTAAAATAATGTGATTTAATAATTCAAACATTAACAAGAAACCGCAGAAACAGACTGCGGTTTTTTGCTCTTTAGCCACTAACTTTCAGTCTTTATCCTGCTTGCAAAATTCAAGGAGATAAAAATGAACGTGTCTACCGCATACCTTGCTGTAGTATTGATCTGGTCAACAACACCACTTGGTATAGTGTGGAGCAGCGAGTCGGTTCATCCTACGTTAGCAGTGCTATTGCGTATGGTGATTGCTCTAGTGTTAGGTCAAATGATATTGCGAGTAGCTAAGATCACTTTGCCATGGAATAAGCAAGCGATCCGCTTGTATGGCTATTCAGCAATCGGTATTTTTGGTGGTATGTCGTTTTCGTATTTTGCAGCGCAATATATCTCCTCTGGTTTAATGTCATTAATATTTGGCTTGTCGCCAATATTGTCTGGTTTACTTGCCCAGCGCCTGATTAACGAAGCGAAATTTACGCCAGTTAAGAAGTTTGCGTTAGTAACCGCGATACTTGGGTTATTTATTGTGTGTCTCGATAATATTGCGCTTGATCCCGATAGTTATATTGGTATTGCCTTGATTCTAGCTGGGGTGTTTTTTTTCAGCCTAAGTGGCGTTATGGTAAAAAGTGTTGAGATTGCAATTAACCCGTTAGCAACAACGGTTGGCGCATTAATCTTCTGTACACCTTTATTTTTATGCGTTTGGCTAGTGTTTGATGGCAGCTTGCCGTATCAACAATGGCAACCAAGAGCGATTTTTGCCATCATTTATTTAGGTGTGTTTGGTTCTTTAGTTGGTTTTATTGCCTATTTTTACGTGTTACAAAAGTTAACAGCAAGCACAGTTGCTTTGATCACTATGATTACACCTGTGATGGCAATGACCTTAGGCGCTGTGTTAAATGATGAGCAAGTCACAAGTCATTTGATCATAGGTGCATTTTTTGTTGTAACTGGGCTTAGCTGTTTTCAATGGAGCCAAAAAGTTTCTGTGTTAATGAATAACCGCTTTAGGTTAAGAAAACAGAAAAAGTTAGGGTAAATAATCTAGTGTTAAACAAATCTATTTTAGTTGCTAACTTATGAGTAATAATGTCCTTAAATTTAGGAAAGCCGTTATCGAAGATCGCGCATTTTTGCTTGAGCTGAGAAAATTATCTATGACTGCTCACTTAGCGCAGGCTGGGCTGGTGTTAAGTGACGTGCAGCATATGGAACGTATTGATGAGTTTTTTGATGATTCTTTTATTATTTACCGCGGAAGTACATCAATAGGCTTGATCAAATTTGGCATTGTTGTTGACCGCATTCATATTCGTCAGTTGCAATTGTTACCTAAGTTTCATGGCCTTGGCATTGGTGGTC
>JBNKXM010000184.1:0-4858 GCA_050300315.1 Thalassotalea sp.
TCTACGATAAGTAAGGTAATAACTTACAGCAATCACCGATAATAAAAACAATCCGAACTGCTTAGTTAACTAGGCAACACTTTTACTTATTGCTGTATTTCATTTTGGGGTAAGGAATGATAATAGAGCAGTTTATCAACGAAAAAATATTACAAACCAGTGCATATATCAAAGCGGTGTTAGGTAAAGCGCTTCATTACACAGAATTAGACGAGTTTGTCAGTAATACCATGGCAGAGTGGACTTTGCTCAATGTCAGTGATGAAATGCCCGGCAGTGCCAAAGAACGCGTATTTTGGCATGTTATGCATGAACTAAGCTTGCACGGTAGTAACGCACTCAATTCTAATTTGTATTTTCGAACCGAAATCAGCACCTGTTTAGATTTTTTTAATGGTATTGGTAGTTATCCGATCGATTGCATTGGTTGGCGGCCTTTACCTTAATCGAGTACGCATGAAATTGTTAATTTTATCAATAGATAAAACTCACAGAAAAGCCACAAATTCACTTCTGTAAAACTCTCGACTCTGATAACCTGCAACAATAATTTATAACAAGAATCTTCATTAGCCTAGATGTCGTCTCCCCATACATTAAAACAAACGCTCAGCTATTTTAAAGACAAACGCCTACTTACTATATTTTGTTTTGGTGTTGCCAGTGGATTTCCTTGGGTAATGATAGGCTCAGCTATGACGGGCTGGCTAAAAGATGAAGGCTTAAGCCGTTCGAGTATCGGATTATTTGGCTTAATTTTTGTTGCATATAGCATTAATTTTTTATGGTCGCCATTAGCCGACCGAGTAAAAATCCCTTTTATTACCCATAAATTAGGATTACGACGCAGTTGGATAATCACCACGCAAGCGATAATTGCCTACACGGCTTTTCAGATGAGCTTTCTCGATGCGAACAATCAATTAAATGTAATGGCGCTGTTAGGATTGATCATTGCTCTAAGTGGTGCAACGCAAGATATTGCGGTAGATGCATATCGGATCGATTCATTATCGGGTAAAGACAATAATATTATGGCGGCAGGCTCTGCCATGGCAACAGCTGGCTGGTGGACAGGCTATGCAGGGCTTGGAAGTATCCCTTTTATTTTAGTGAGTCAGCCAAATTGGCAATGGTCAGAAGTTTATATGGTTTTAGCCACTATTATGATGGTACTTATGCTTACCGCACTACTTGTTCCTGAGCCCAAAAGTAATCGAGAGCAAACATTACAAAAAATAGAAGCGAATTATTTAACGGTATTACCTCACTTTAACCATCAATCAATAGCAATATTACTAATTTTACCGCTGATATTTATCAGTATTATTTACGCCAATATTGGTTATCCCGGCTGGCCTGAAACCGTAATTGACAAAAGCTATCAGTTCACGATTCTCACTGCATTTGTTGCTGGTTTATTATTTTTATTTAGCCAACAATTGTCGGGCTTAAACCGCTCGATTCGACGACATACTTGGGTTGAAACAACCCCAAGAGTCACAGCTATTCACCGTTTAGTCGCTTGGTTGCTCACCACTCTCGTAGCGCCAATTCAAGAGTTTTTTGATCGCAATGGCACACGGCTCGCACTCTCTATTTTAATGTTCATTTTTCTATTTAAAATTGGTGAAGCGTACCTCGGCCGCATGTCGATAGTGTTTTATCGCGAAGTTGGCTTTTCTAACGAAGACATCGCGTATTATTCTAAGATGATTAATTGGGCAACAACCATCGTCTTTTCATTGATTGGCAGTGTTTTTACTATTCGTTACGGCATTTTAAAAGGATTGTTTATTGGTGGTATTGCAATGTCTGCCAGTAACTTATTATTCTCAGCGATGGCAATTGTCGGTCCAAATAAACTATTATTCGCGTTTACCGTATTTATCGACGGCTTTACCTCAGCATGGGGCTCAGTGGCATTCGTCGCATTATTGTCCGTATTATGTAATAAAAGTTTTACCGCTAGCCAGTATGCGTTGATGGCATCGCTTGGTACGTTTGGCCGAGTTATGCTCGGCTCATATTCAGGCATTATTGTTGATTGGCTAGATGGCGATTGGGCATTATTCTTTGTATTAACGTCACTTATGGTGATCCCTAGCTTGCTATTTTTATATTCGATACGCAAACCACTCACCGCATTAATAGCCAAACAATCCAATTAAGTAACTAATTGCTCACTTGTTATGTACACTCTATTTTCAACACGGTGTTTAAACTTAATGGCTTCTGTGTCTTTGGCATTCATTGGGCGACTATAATAATACCCTTGGTAGACTTGGCAGCCCTTCGCACTAAGAAAATCTATCTGTTTCTTAGTTTCAACACCTTCGGCAATCACAGCTAAACCAAGCGCTTTTGCCATGGCAATAATCGTTTGTACCAGCTGACACTGCTGAGGATCTTCTGGTACATTTGCAACAAAACTTGCATCAATTTTTAAATTATCCATTGATAACTTGGATAAATAGCTTAATGATGAATAGCCAGTGCCAAAATCATCTATCGACAAAGTCACGCCTAATTGGCTAAGCTCTGTTAACATAATTTGGGCATTTTCGATATTTTTAATAAAACAACTTTCCGTAACTTCTAATTCTAATAGATGAGCGGGAAGACCAGATAACATCAGCGCCTGTTCAACACTAAACACCAAATCATGATTAAAATGTAATGCTGAAATATTGACAGAAACTGCGCCACAATCGATCCCTTGATCGAACCAAGTTTTACGCTGTTTACACGCCTGCACCAACACCCAACTGTCAATATCAACAATTAAACCTAACTCTTCAGCTAACGGAATAAATTCCGCTGGAGACACCTTGCCAATATCGGCATTATTCCAGCGTAACAACACTTCAAGGCCGACAACTTGCTCTGTGGTGTGGTTAACTTTTAACTGATAATGCAATTCAAACTCTTGTTTTTTCAACGCCGTTTGCAAATGATTTTGCATGATCAAACGTTCCATTGATACACGATTCATTTCAGGAGAATACAGTTGATAAGCATTACGACCATTATCCTTAGCCTTATACATAGCAACATCTGCATGTTTTAATAATGTATCTGTGTCTTGACCATCATCAGGATAAATAGCAACACCAATCGAAGACGTGACATGTAGCTCACGGTGTTCTAATTCATAGGGTTCATTAAGTACGTTAGAGATACGTTTAACTACTTTAATGATATCGTTTACAGTTAACATTTCAGTTAATAACACCACAAATTCGTCACCACCAAATCTAGAAACTGTGTCTCCTTCTTTGATACAGCTAGTTAAGCGCTCTGCGGTTATTTTTAATAACTCATCCCCCATTTTATGACCTAAATTATCATTAATTTGTTTAAAGCGATCTAAGTCTAAAAATAGCAATGCCGCATGTTGATGATTTCGATGTGCCGTTGACATAGCAACTGCAACGCGGTCATCAAACAATCGGCGATTAGGCAAGCCAGTCAACTCATCAAAAAATGCTAGCGAATGAATACGACGCTCGTTACGTTTGCGTTCAGTGATATCGCTAAAAATTGCGGCATAATACGGTTCATCATTTTCTTCACTGAGTGTTACAATACTGAGCCATTCAGAATAAGCATCGCCACTCTTTTTTCTATTGATGATTTCACCTTGCCAACTACCTGAGGTGTTAATTTGATGCCACATTTGTTGATAAAACGTTTGAGAGTGCTTTCCTGAACTTAATATGCTCGCTCGTTGACCGATGGCTTCGCTTGCGCAATAGCCCGTTAAATGGGTAAATGCCGGATTAACTGAAATGATCACGCCATTTTTATCGGTAACCATAATACTATCTAACGATTCCTCGATAATTTTTTCAGCAAACGACAGATGTTTACGCGACTCTTTCAATGCGTTGTCTCGCTCGTTTAACACTTCCTCTAATTTTTGCACATACGTAATTTCAATATCAGACAAGATATGTTGCAATGATAACACGCCAACAAGCTCACCTTTGTCACGAACCACTAGATGACGAATATTATGCTGCTTAATAGTCGAATATGCTTGAAACAAAGAGTCATTAATATCTACCGTTAATAACGGAGATTTAGCATGATACCAAGCAGACTCGCTTTTACGCTTATCTGCGATTAGACGCAGTAAATCCCTTTCGGTAATTATGCCGTGCTCAGTGCCGTTTGGTTGTTTTATTATTGCCGACGTACTGCGATACTCCGCCATACTTTTCGCCACTTGATCTATGCTAGCGTCGCCTAAAATCGTTGGCACTCGAGGATTAAAATTATCTTTTATTTTCCTGATTTGCAGATAACGTTCCACCCCTTGTGTTTTGATAACATCGGTTTGACTGGTTATGCCAAGTGGTTGATTATTATCATCAACTACCAATAAATGACGCACACGATGACGATGAAACGCCATGATAATTTCTTGTATCGGTGTATGGCAACGAATAGAAATTACCGGCGAACTCATAAAGTTTGCTATCGGTAAGCTAAAGTTTATTGGATCGTTAAATGAAATTTTAGTGCAATCGGCTTCTGTCCAGATACCGACAATTTCACCTTCACTTTCTACTAACACTGAACTGGTTTTTCTTGTTCTTATTAAACGAGCCGCTTCATATATTGGTGTATCAAGTGCGCAAGTAAGTAAGTTTTGATTAGCAATTTGTGCGGCGTTAACAATGTGATTATCGTATTTCACAGTAAGTCCATTTAAGCAAAACTTTGATGCGCTATTTTAATTGATTTTAAAACCTAAAAACTTACGCGAGATCAAATACTACGACATGATTTGTTATTAAGCTGTTAAACTTTTTTCGATAATTTGTAAAGAAACACTCTGACACTACTCACT
>JBNKXM010000185.1:0-4852 GCA_050300315.1 Thalassotalea sp.
AATCTGGACGTTCAGGTATTTCTCGTTCAGAGAGCTTTGCTGAAAAAGGCTTACGTAGTCAAGTTTGGGGGCAACCAAACATAGATACAAAGGAACACATTGATCGTAAAGCGTTACGTTTTATGGGCGATGCCGCAGGTTATGCTTATATTGCCATGCAACAATCAATTGATGATGCGAAATTAACGCCAGAGCAAGTATCAAACGTTAGAACCGGTATTGTGGCTGGTTCAGGTGGCGCCTCGTCTGCTAATGTTGTTGCCTCTGCCGATACTTTGCGTGAAAAAGGCGTTAAGCGTGTTGGTCCGTACGCCGTGCCTAAAACCATGTCGAGTACATGTTCAGCGTGTTTAGCAACACCGTTTAAAATTAAAGGCGTTAATTATTCCATTAGCTCTGCTTGTGCAACCAGCGCTCATTGTATCGGTCATGCGGCTGAGCTTATTCAATTAGGTAAGCAAGATATCGTTTTTGCCGGTGGTGGTGAAGAGGTAGATTGGTCATTGGCAATGATGTTCGATGGCATGGGGGCATTATCCTCTAAGTACAATGACACACCAGAGTTAGCATCAAGAACTTACGATGCAGACCGTGATGGTTTTGTTATTTCTGGCGGCGGCGGTATGGTTGTTGTTGAAGAACTTGAACATGCCTTAGCGCGTGGCGCACATATTTATGCTGAAATTGTTGGTTATGGCGCAACATCAGATGGCTATGACATGGTCGCACCAAGCGGTGAAGGCGCTGTGCGTTGTATGCAACAAGCAATGCAAGGTGTTGAAGGCAAAATTGATTATTTAAATACCCACGGTACATCAACGCCGGTAGGTGATGTTAAAGAATTAGGTGCTATTCAAGAATTATTTGGCAATGACTCCCCTGCAATTAGTGCAACTAAAGCGATGACAGGTCACGCATTAGGTGCTGCGGGCGTACATGAAGCAATTTATTCATTATTGATGATGGAGAATAACTTTATTGCACCATCAATTAATATTGATACCTTAGATGAACAAGCACAAGGCTTAGATATTGTCACTGAAACGCGTGAAGCTGAGTTAGATTTAGTAATGTCGAATAGCTTTGGTTTTGGTGGCACTAACGCAACCTTAGTGATGAAAAAATATAAATAGCTCCGTTAACGGTCAGCGAAAAAACCGTTAACGTCAGTTAGCGGTTTTTTTATGTGCAGGATGTACGGTATAACGCGTGTTCTAGGATGAACGGGAGCGTATTTTTTAGTAAATAGTGTTGATTAAGTTGATGAGTTAATGAAAATATACTTTGATGAAAATATGCCGTTTGCCCGAGAGTTTTTCCAAGACTTTGGTGAATTATCGGCATTTTCAGGTCGAGAGTTAACGGCGCAACAAGTAGCCGATGCTGATGTATTATTAGTGCGCTCGATCACCCAAGTTGATCGCAACTTACTCGCGCAAAATCATAGTTTATCGTTTGTTGGCACTGCTACTATTGGCTTTGATCACATCGACAGAAATTATCTACAACAACGTAATATTGCGTTTCATTCCGCTCCTGGCTGTAATGCAATTTCGGTTGCTGAATATGTGTTATCTAGCTTGGTGGTTTTGGCTGAGCGCTATCAGCTCAAATTAAGTGAGATGACAGTTGGTATTATTGGCGCTGGAAATACTGGGAGCAGACTAAGTGAAAAGCTTGATGCTATCGGCGTGCAATATCTACTGCATGATCCTTTTTTAGCACAGGATGAATATGATCAACGAACATTCGTCTCGCTTGCACAAGCGCTTGCTTGTGATGTGATCTCATTACATGTACCAAAGACGCAAAGCGGTGATTACCCAACGTATCATTTGCTCGATGAACACGTTTTATCACAGCTAAGCCCAGAGCAAATTTTGATCAATGCCTGTCGGGGCGAGGTGATAGACAATCAAGCATTGTTAAAATTAAAACAACAAGGTCATCCACTAAAAGTCGTGTTAGATGTCTGGGAAAATGAGCCTAATATTTTAACCGAGTTGATCCCTTACTGTGAAATAACTACGGCACACATCGCAGGTTATAGCTTAGAAGGAAAAGCTCGTGGAACCGAAATGTTATATCAGGCACTATGTCAGCAGCTAAATATGCCAATAGAAAAATCACTGAGCGATTTCTTACCTCAATCGGGTATAAGTCATATTGAAATAAACCAAGAATATGATGAAAAGTTATTAAACCAATTGGTAAAAATAGTTTACGATGTCAGGCGAGATGACGGGCTTTTCCGTCAACAACTCGCTCAAGAACAACAAACAGGTCATGCTTTCGATTATTTACGAAAAACTTACCCGGCTCGCAGGGAGTTTTCGGCGATAAATGTTAGCGTGACAGAGCAAGTTAAGTCTGATTTTGCGCATCGACTTGGCTTTGGTAATCAAAAGTAATTGAACAGAAATAGAGAGAAGGGCATGGCACAGAAATTTGATGTTTGCGTATTAGGTGCAACAGGATTAGTCGGTAAAACAATCATGGAGATTCTTGAACAACGAGATTTTCCGGTCAATAAACTTTATCCATTAGCAAGTGCGCGTTCTGCTGGTGAAACCGTAGAATTTAATGGTGAAAGTATTGAGGTTATCGACGCAGACACCTTTGATTTTAGTCTTGCACAAATTGGCTTTTTCTCAGCTGGCGGTAGTACATCGGCAAAATTTGCCCCAATTGCTGGTGAAGCAGGTTGTATCGTTATCGATAATACCTCTGAATTTCGTTATGACGCTGACATTCCACTAGTTGTGCCTGAAGTAAACCCTCATGCACTAGCGGAATATCGCAATCGTAATATCATTGCTAACCCAAATTGCTCAACCATTCAAATGATGGTTGCCTTAAAACCAATTTATGATGCGGTAGGCATTGAACGTATCAACGTTAGTACGTATCAGTCGGTTTCAGGTGCTGGTAAAGAAGCCATGGATGAACTTGCTAAGCAATGTGCAGATTTACTTAGTGGTAAGCCGGTTGAGCCAAAAGCGTTCTCTCGTCAAATCGCGTTTAACGTCATCCCGCAAATCGATGTATTCATGGAAAATGGTTATACCAAAGAAGAAATGAAGATGGTTTGGGAAACCAAGAAAATTTTGGGTGACGAGAATGTGCTAGTTAACCCAACTGCGGTACGCGTACCGGTATTTTTCGGTCATGGTGAAGCTTTACATATTGAAACACGTGATCAGATTTCTGCCGAAGAAGTTAAAGAGTTACTTAAGCAAGCTGACGGTGTGGTTGTCTGTGAAAAAGACGAAGACTTCCCGACACAAATAGGTGAAGCGAGTGGCGTTGATGCCACTTTTGTTGGTCGTATTCGTGAAGATATCAGCCATAACAACGGTATCAATATGTGGATAGTTGCTGATAACGTGCGCAAAGGGGCGGCAACTAACAGTATTCAAATTGCTGAATTACTGATCAAAGATTATTTATCGTAATCGTTCGATACTCGGTACAGCTATCAAAAGCTAAGTACACGATATATTAAAGAAAAATAAAAACTCGTCGTTATAGTTAACGGCGAGTTTTTTTGTTATAACAGGCTTAAGTTTTTTAATGACATTCACAGTGAAATTGCTGTGATATACTCATTTGGAATATTTTTTGCTTTGTTTTATCTGTACTTGGAAGTGCCAAACAATTGGCACCAGATAAAAATAATTAGGACATCTTAATGCAACGACTGTTACGCCTGTGCCTGTGGCAGGTTTTATTTATCAGTATTAGCCCTATTAGTACTTTGACAATGGCTGCTGAAGACGCCGGTATTCGCATTCGTGGACCAAAATCGAGTGATCGTTTTCCTTTTGAACAATACGGGCCAATAACGGGTAAAGACACGTTATGGAATATCGCCCTGCAAGTGCGTCCAGATCCCTCATTTACCGTTTATCAAGTGATGCAGGCGTTATTCGAAAAAAATCCTCAAGCGTTTAAAGACAATAATTTAAACAGTCTGGTTGAAGGTCAATACCTGAAACTAGTGAGTGCTCAGGATATTGCGCAAATAAACCGCTTTGCCGCACGGCAAAAATCAGATCAAGATGACAAAGTTTGGCAAGAAAAAGTCAGTCAAGTTAGCAAACCTGAAAAACAACCGCTTGAACCTGCAGAGCAAAGCGTTAATAAAAAAGATTTAGAACAAGCAAAAACTGAAATAAATGATCAGTTACAAACTTATGATAATTCACAAAAACAGCGTTTAGAAACAATTCAAAACGACGTGCTGGACTCTATTGATGGCTTACAGACCATTTTAAAAGAAAATGAAGCACTTCGTGAACGATTGAATGCCTTTAATGAACAACTCAATATCATGCGTGAGGAAGTCGCTAAGGGTAAAGAAATTGAATTACAGTTAACCAACACTAATGCGATGTTGCAATCATTAGTGGATAAAGCCGAAGCGCGAGAACAAGAAAGATTATTAGAAAAACAAAAACAAGAACTTGCACAAAATAGTTTGATTAATAGCCCTTGGTTTATTGCCGGTAGTTTATTTTTGACGACCTTATTGGTTGGTGGATTACTGTTCTTTTTCTTACGTAACAAAAAGCAAATCTCGTCGGAAGATGAGATTGTTCTCGATAAAATAGCCGTCCCTGGGGCACCAAGTGACGCCAAAGAAGCTAAAGCAACAAAAGCAAAAGATGATGAATTATCACTTGATGATGAGTTATCGCTTGATGATGAATTATCACTCGACGACGAACTTTCATTAGATGATGAACTATCGATAGATCTCTCAGAAGGCGATGACGACGATTTATTTAGCAGCGACTTAGATTCTTTGAGTGATGAATTACTAGATGATGACGTTATTCATTTAGATGAC
>JBNKXM010000186.1:0-4841 GCA_050300315.1 Thalassotalea sp.
CCGTTATTGCTAGTGCGGGTGGCGTCAGTTGGCAAGGTGTATCGGATGATTTTTCAACCTCAGGGCTTAAAATTGAAGTACAAAAGCCTGTGGTGTTGAAAAAAGGTGACATTATTGAAGTCACTTTCCCTCAGCTACAAAAAATCACTTCATCGTTTGAGCTAAAGGGCTTACCTTATGAGGTGATGCGCGTTAATCAAAGTAAAACGGTGTTAAATTTACGCGTTTATGTGGAAAAACATCAACATATTGGCAGGGCGTTTTTTAAAGCCTTGATCCAAAAAAATAGAGACAAATTAACACCAGATGAGTACGCTATGCTAAGCCCAGGGCTTGCTAAAGCGTTGCGTAATATTTATAGCGGCAGTTTAAAAACACTTTCGTTAATGGTTCAAACCAGTGGTAGTCGCTATAAAATCGAAAAAATTGCCACCAATGATAAGTACGCTAAATTATTATCTTATTGCCAACAGCTTAGTGATCGTCATCAGTATTACAATCTCTACCCATTGCTAAATAACTTGCAAGCAACCAGTTTAATGCATGCGACGTTAAAGAAAATGCAGTCGTACGATGCACCAATTGTAGATGTGCTTTACATCGCGATTAATCCGAATAACGAAATGGTCGACCAAGCGGTGACTACTAAGTTAGAGTCGGAGTTAACCTCAGATAAATTAAAAAGTATGTTTATCAAAAATGCGCTTAAACGCGGCGTGTTCTTTTGTTTGCAAGTTATGGTTTCGCGTGCAGATGAACCCGATATGGCGTATTTAAATCCTGAGTTAAGTTATATTGGCTCGTATGCCATTCATCGTGGTAAACAACTTGAACAAGACATTTGGAATGTTGCAGGTGTTTTGCAAATTTTTGATATTACCGCCGAAGCCATGATGCGTTTTCATATCATAGAACATCCGCTTGATAGTTAACCGCAACACGGCCTAACACAAGCGGATATTATTTTATTACGCTAACCAATGTAATAAGCAGTCAAGACCTGAAATATTGATGGCGCAGTCTGCTTGTTTTAACACAATAGGTTTTGCATGGAATGCGACACCTAAATGAGCCGCTTTCATCATGGTTAAATCGTTAGCGCCATCGCCCATTGCAACGGTTTGTTGGTAGGGCAGATCATATTGCTGTTGTAATGATAATAAGCATTCAGCTTTACCTTGTGCATCAACTACCTTGCCTAAGACCTTGCCGGTGAGTTTGCCATCGATAATTTCTAAAACATTGGCATGAGCCGCGTCTAGCTCAAGCAGCTGTTTTAAGTGATCGGCAAAGTAAGTGAAACCTCCCGATGCGATAGCGACTTTCCATTGATGCTGTTTTAATTCTGTGACTAAGGTGATTAATCCCGGCATAAGCGGAATATCACGCGCAACTGTTTCGAGGATCTCTTGCGGCGCACCCGCTAACGTGGCAACGCGTTGATGTAAGCTTTGGGCAAAGTCTAACTCGCCTTGCATGGCAAGCTCAGTAACTGCGGCAACTTGCTCGCCAACGCCTGCTAGCGCTGCAATTTCATCGATACATTCTATTTCTATGGTGGTGGAGTCCATGTCCATGACTAACACGCCCGGTTGATTTAATAATGGAGCGTTTTCTAGTAAGGCCGCTTCAATATTATGTGCTAAGGCAATATTGGCTAGTTGCTTTTTAGCTTGTTCAAACGCCTGACATTGCACGGCAAAACGAAAGCTGACTAAGTTATTTCGGTGATTAATTGCATTTAGTGCGCTAATGGTTAGTTGGCATTGTTCAACTATGGTGACAAGTAACGATATGCTGGTGTGGCTAAACAATACCAATTCTATTGCTGAATCGCTTACTGATGACACTAAACTCACTTGCTCATTCAACTGGCAGAGTAACTGACAAGTGTCGGCGACGATAAGAGAGTTTGGTGTCAATTGGCAAGCAAATGGAAAATTCGCCGTTTGTTGGCTGGCAAAACATTGCGCTAATGTTAAATCGACCACTTGCGTTAATGGTATGGTGTTAGCAGTAATTGACACAGAAAAACCTTATTTTTTAATGATAAACAAAGCAATTATTTAAAAGCGCTTAAGAACCCATTATAGTGTAGGTATCATTAGTCGTTTAAATCTTGCTTTATGAGCCAAACAGAGTTGCCTTTATACCCTAAAGTTTCTTCGATTTATAATAAAATTATGCAATTAGCTATAGCCATTTTTATCATTATTGTAGTGATGAATTTGTGGTTTTATAGTTATGGGGAGAATCGTCGGGCGCTTGACAAAGATTTTCGTTATATCAGTCAGCAATATTTATCACAATTGGCGATAGCTGCCGATATTCTTTTGGCAAAGAACGACGACGCGCTACAAGGTTATGTTGACGATATTGCTCAGCAATCATGGATCAAAGACGTGAGTTTGTATGATGAAACAGGGCAAATTGTCGTCGCATCAAAAAATCAATCGAATATCAATGATTTATATGGCTTTAGCCAATATAAAGCGGATAAAAGCGCTCAGTATACGCCATTTGTTAAAGAGCTTCGCATCGATGGTAAGTTAAAAGGTTACCTGCGCTTAACGGTAGTGAACGGTGGTTTAACGCAACATATCGATCAGGCGAGTGAGCAACATTATAATTTGTTAAGGTTGATGATGATTTTAGCGGGAGTTGTCGGTTTCTTGCTCACGCGCGGACTGAATCGTTTTAGTCGTCAAGGCTTTCGCTTAGCTAAGAGCAAATAGCTGTTTAACATTTTGCTCTATCGTTACTTTAAGCTCAGCAGGAGACTCTTGCCTCAGTTCTGCTAATCGGTTAAAGATAGCAATTAACTTTAATGGACTATTGTTTTTACCTTGTTCACCAAAAATAGGCATAGCGGGCGCGTCGGTTTCTAACACCAGTGCTGTCAGCGGAAATTTCGCCACAGCTTTGCAGGTTTTCTCGGCGCGTGGATAGGTAATAGTACCACCAATACCGAGTTTAAACCCCATCTCTATGTATGTCATGCCTTGCTGATAACTACCTGAAAACCCATGGATCACTCCAGCGCGTTGCACAGGAATTTTTTTCAGTGATTGGATGATTTCTTGGTGACATCGTCGATGGTGAACGATCACCGGTTTATTGACTTGATTAGCTAATTCGAGTTGAAAATGAAAAAACGCTTGTTGTTTATTCATATTGTTTTGCTGTTTGGCAATAACACCATCGAGTCCTATTTCTCCAACGGCAACGATTGTCTGATGATGCATCTGAACAAGTTGGGTTAAGTCATTAAGATCCGATTCATTTAGTGAATTTAAATACCAAGGATGGATCCCTAAACTTGGTAATAACCTGACAGGGGAGGTTTGCTGACAACTTGTTAATAATCGTTGCCAATATTGAGGCGCGACAGCTGGCGCTATGATGGTTTGAATATCAACTTGGGCACAGGCGTCTAGCAACTGCGGCAATTGCTCGCTAAACTCAGTAAAATCAATATGACAATGGCTGTCGGTAAAAGGCATAACGCACCTCTAAATATAGAGGCTCAACTATAAGCTAGCGCAAACATGGATACAATGTTTGAGATCACGCTGTCTGATATTTTAACGCTTGGTTTTGTAAGTCCGATACTTGGTCAGTTAGCTTAAAGTGTTTGATAAAGTCTTGATCGAGCGGCTGATTGTTTAACAAGCAGTTAGCAAGATAAACAGCCTGAGCTGTGCCTAACTGTTCAGCGAGTAAACGAGATGGCGAGTGATGATGTAAAATTGCGTCAATGATCTGATAAGGAAAGCTCCAAGTGTGCAGTAAATACGCGCCCACTTGGCAATGATCGGTGGAGAAAATCCGTCGCTCTAACGCAATGTCGCTTGCTTGACGCTTGCTATGTTCAAGATACGTTAACGTGAGTTTCTTATCCATTTCATATAACACCAGCTTGCCAAGATCATGTAATAGACCTGCTAACAGAGTTTCTTGTTTAAGTGCTTGCGGTACTAGGCTGGCAGCAAAACGCGCCGTTGCTAAACTGTGCAGTTGTTCCTTAATAACAGAAAAGTTTGGAATATCAGGTTGATAAGAAAACAGTTCTGCGGTCATGACGATGCATGTCAGCACATCGATACCCATTTTGGTAATGGCATCACTGATGTTAGTTAACGGTTTATCCGTTAGCGCGAAGGTATTATTAGTAAATTGCAGTACTTTTGCAGTTAGCGCAGGATCTTGTGAAATAATCTCGGCAATTTTATCTGAATCACAGTTAGTTTGCTCAAGCAAGGCGCTAAGTTGTAAATAAACTTTCGGTGGGCTTGGCAGGGTTTTAACATTCGTTACTGATTTAACGACCACATCTTTCGTGATGACTTGGTGTGCATGTTCAAAGCTGAGCACCTTATCAACTAGCAGCTTATCGCTATCATCTGCCGTAAAGACATAATGCGCGAGTGAATTTATTGCAGGTTGCTCCGCTTTTAGTCGAGCAATTCTGATCAGTCTTGGAAATTTTAGCGCGATAGCTTTAAGAAACTCTTCAGGGGTTGTTTTAGCTACTTGCTCGCCGACAATAAGTGCATCGAAACGATATTTTTTTAGCAATTTTAATGCTTGAAGCGCATCGTTAACTCTTGCTGTTTGACAATGGTGTTGAGTAAAGTGTGCAGCTAGGTTAGCTAACTGCTCTTGGGAATTATCAACCAGCAAGATGTTCATAAAATCAGCCTTTGCCTACATGCGTTCCATCACGTCGATACCTAAAATATCTAAACCTTGTTTTAAGGTTTTTGATATTTGGCCACATAAGGCTAAGCGAGACTGTTTAACTGTCTCTTCAATGCCGTCTTTAAGTACAGGGCAGGCTT
>JBNKXM010000187.1:0-4831 GCA_050300315.1 Thalassotalea sp.
ATAGGTTCGATTGGTCGAGGTTTGCTTCGTCCGGTTTTACGTAGTGCGTCTCGCAGCACATATTCAATTTGGGCATTTAAGCTGCGTAACTCGTCATCTGCCCATTGTTGCATGGCATTGAGAATGTCTTCGTTGATACGCAATGGATAGGCTTTTTTGGCCACAGTTACCTCAATTGGTTAATAAAGAATAAAAGGAGACCTAAGTCTCCTTCGCTATTTTAATACAAGCTGCCAGCGTTTACGACAGGCTGGGCCGCTTCATCACTACAAAGCACAACAAGTAAATTACTGACCATGGCGGCTTTTCTTTCACTATCTAAGTCAACAATATTTCGCTCGGATAGACTACTTAGTGCCATTTCTACCATACCGACGGCACCTTCAACTACCTTTTGACGAGCGGCGATAATCGCCATCGCTTGTTGGCGGCGTAGCATAGCGCTGGCGATTTCAGGAGCATAGGCAAGATGACTAATACGGGCTTCAATAACATTCACCCCGGCTTTCTCTAAACGCGCTTGAACTTCTTGTTTTAACGCTTCTGAAATTTCAATCGGATTGCTTCTAAGTGAAATTTCTTCATCTTCACCGTGATCGTACGCGTAACTCGTTGCCATATTACGTAATGCCGATTCACTTTGAATAGAAACAAAGTCTTCATAATCATCAACCTGAAACACGGCTTCAGCGGTATCGATCACCTCCCAGACAATGACTGCGCCAATTTCAATTGGATTACCGTTTTTATCATTGACTTTGACACGGCCGCTTTCGAAATTTCTCACCCGCATTGATACGCGAGATTTCGCATAAAAGGGGTTTGCCCAACGTAACCCTGAGACGTGTACTGTACCGACGTATTTACCAAATAATTGTAATACGCGTGCTTCTTTTGGATTGACCATAAAAAAGCCAAACCAACAAATAAAGACACAAATGGCTAGTAACAAACCAAAAATAATCTGTGCCGGTGATTTCGCCATTAGCCCGTTAACAACCATTGCAACTGTCGCTATTTGGAGTACCAATAACACCACGATAAACATGATGCCGTTTGGTGCTTTTATTTCTTTTTCTGTAAGCATGTTATTCTCCAATATGTAATGCTTTGTGATATCATAATGATATCATTATTTTGTTTTTGCAAGTTTTTGGAGAAAAAAACGTCAACATTTGTAGAAATAAATGTCACAAAATATTAACAACTAGAATTCACAGAAAGGAAATTGGCTTCATACAGCATTGGTGCTATTCGTTAAGATGCGGTGTCAATCTCATAGTTTTGTCACTTGATAACCCTGCTCTCTTAATAGCTCAATGACACTGCCGTTACCAACAAGATGGGCGACGCCAACGAGCACAAACTCAATGTCTTTGTCTTGAAACATAGCTTCTATTTTCGGCAGCCAGTCTCGGTTTCTGTTAATGATCATTGTCTTGAATGACTTAGGATCTTCAATACGGATAGGCTGTATTACCAACTTTTCAAGTGCTTTTACATCGCCATTTCGCCAAGCAAGCAACAGTTGGCTGAACATAGTTTGAAAGTGAGTCAGTTGTGAGAGCGTTGATTTGATCAGTTGGTCTTCATTATCACGTCCGATATTTGCTAATAACGCGATTTGAAAATCGATAGTTTCTAAAAACTCGACTGGTTTGTCGTGACGCTGAGCGAGTTTATCAAAGTAAACGTCAACACCGTCACCTTTAAGCTTCGCTTTTTCCGCCGCCATTAACGTCAACATGGAGACTAAAAAACCCGGTTTAAAATGTGCTAACTGCTCTATGTTCATGCCATTATCTGATAAGTACTGTTTAAGCATTTGATAGGTTTGAGGTGAGATAAAATTACTTAAGTTTACTTGCCCTTGGTAAGTGACCTGTTGCATAAATTTTTGCTGAAATGCCTTGTCATCGCCCGAAGGTAATTGTGTTTCTAACACAACGGCATCACTCTGCTTAAAAGCGATATCAAACTCTTCAGGCAACGGAAATTGAGATGATGGTAAGGTATGAACCGTGCCGCCAAGATAAATATGGTGATTGTTTTTACTGACTTTCCATACCGACGAATCGGCAAATGCGCTTAAGCTATTTAGCAAGTAGCCTAAGCAAAACAGAACTATTATGTAACCTAGGCTTTTATCTGAGCGAAGTGTCATATTTATTTCCTTATTTCACAGCCTTGTAGCTACTTTTGTGCGGATAAAGTCGTCAGTTAATCGACAGACTGCCGTGCTTATTTCATCGGTTTGCCAGTTAAAAACCCCCAAATGTGTCAGTAGTCTCATTTACACGACAGTTGAACTAAATATGCAGGCGATTGTTCTTACAAAATGTTAATTTTCTGTTATAACACATCTTGTAAATTTTATACTGTCCAACTCGTAGACACGGAGTGAGTAAATGAAGTCTATATTAATCCTTGCTGTTTGGGTATGTGCAGTCATTAGCGGCCAAGTTCAGGCTAATACCCAAGCTGATGATGTTAAGGCATTTACCTTAAAAAATGGCATGAAAATCATGGTGCTTGAGGATCATTCGATTCCAAATGCCAATATGTACATCTTCTGGAAAGTCGGTTCTAGAAACGAGTATCCAGGGATCACAGGTCTGTCGCACTTTTTCGAGCATATGATGTTTAATGGCTCTAAAAAGTATGGCCCTAAAATGTTTGATCGCACAATGGAAGCTGCGGGTGGTAGCAATAATGCTTACACCACAGAGAACTTGACGGTTTATACCGACTGGTTTCCAGCAACGGCATTAGCGACTATGTTTGATTTAGAAGCCGATCGCATCGCCAATCTAGCCATTGATAGTAAAATGGTGGAGAGCGAACGCGGCGTGGTTGCGTCGGAACGTATCACAGGGTTAGAAAATTCTAACTATCGCGCTATTTCAGCTGAGGTTAAAAATGCAGCATTTCGTGCTCATCCGTATAGCTGGCCAGTGATCGGGCATAAATCTGATATTGAAAATTGGAGCTTAGACGATTTAAAGCAGTACTATAAAACCTATTATGCGCCAAATAATGCCGTGGTGGTGATTGCTGGCGATGTAACGGTGGCAGAAGTTGAAGCGTTAGCGAAACAATATTTTGAGCCAATCCCTGCTCAACCTGCACCAAGAGAAATACATACGGTTGAACCGGAACAAAAAGGTGAACGCCGCGTTTATTTGCAGAAAAAATCGGTAACAACGCCAAATATTCTTATGGCGTATCACGTACCTGAAACACGAAATAAAGAGTATTATGCGCTTGATATTTTGGCGGATATTTTATCTAAAGGTGATAGCTCTCGTTTACAAAACGCGTTAGTTAATGAGCAACAAATCGCCAGTTCGGTTTTTAGTTATCAACCTAATTCTATCGACCCTAACTTGTTTTATATTTATGCGGTAGCGGCAAAAGATGTCAGCGCGAAGCAGTTAGAAGACGCAATTATCGCGCAAGTTAATGATGTCATTAAAAACGGTGTCACTGAGCAAGAATTACAAAAAGTAAAAAATGCCAAACTAGTCGATTTTTATCGCCAAATGGCAACGATAAACGGCAAAGCGAATACCATAGGCGAATATGAAATGTACTTTGGTGATTACAAAAAATTGTTTAGTGCACCACAAGCGTATAACCAAGTGACGGTGGCAGACATTCAAGCTGTAGCATCGAGTTATTTAAGAAAAGCGAATAGAACCGTTGGTATTTTATCATCGCAGGAGGACAGCAATGAAGCCGATCTTTAATTACCTCATCGCGTTATGTGCGACGGTTATCAGTGTATCTAGCCAAGCGGGTTATACATTACCTAGCTATGAAAAAGTGGTGCTTGAGAATGGACTAACTGTCTATTTAATGGAACAAAAAGAAGTTCCGTTGATTGATATTAGTGTGGTTGTAAAAGCAGGTGCAATAGAAGACGGTAAGCATCCGGGCTTAAACTATTTTACCGCAAGAAACTTAACTTTAGGTACAGAGCGTTTAACTAAGCAGGAATTAGATCAAGCGGTTGATTTTGTAGGGGCAAATATCTTCAGTGATGCAAATTTAGAGTTTGTTACGCTTGGCGCCTCGTTTGCAAGCAAAGACAGCGAGTTAATTTTACCTATAGTTCGCGATTTAGTGATGGCTCCGCGTTTTGATCAAACAGAGTTTGATAAATTAAAACAACGGCATTTATTAAACTTAACACAAAGTAAAGAACGCCCTAGTGATGTCATCGGTAACTATTTCAATAGACTCATTTTTGGTGAACAAGGCTATGGAGCGATTGTGCAAGGCGATCGCCAATCAATTAGCGCTGTAGAACTAGACGATGTTATTCAACATTATCGTACTTGGTATCAACCTAGTAACAGTGCCGTGATTGTTGTTGGTGACTTTAATAGTCAATTGATGAAGACTCAGTTAAATGGTTTGTTTGGTAGCTGGCAAAACACCGAGCAACCAAGCCCTAGCCATATTGAAGTGCAAGCCGCTCCGAAAAAAGCCAAGGTGTTGTTAGTGAATAAAGCGGATGCTCGCCAATCAACATTTTTTATCGGCGGCAAAGGTATTAAACAAAGCAATGCCGATCGTGTTGGTGTTTCAGTGATTAATACCATCTTAGGGGCAAGATTCACCTCTTGGTTAAACGACGAGCTTAGGGTCAATGCTGGATTAACCTATGGCGCCAGAAGTCGTTTCTATTCTTACAGTCCCATTCCGGGGAGAGCGGAGAGGACTAACTGACTCTGCGATGCGATTGAAATTCTGAAAAATAGGCATGTCAGAAGAAAGGGGGATGGAGCAAGTTCAGAGTGATATGCAGTCGTTGAAGATGCTATAT
>JBNKXM010000188.1:0-4791 GCA_050300315.1 Thalassotalea sp.
ACTTTCTCTTCCCACTGTGCTTCGCCGTTCAATGCACCTAATGCTGAACCTTGAACTACTGGTAAGTCATCTCCTGGGAATTCGTATTCTGAAAGTAATTCACGTACTTCCATTTCTACTAATTCTAATAACTCTTCGTCATCTACCATGTCACATTTGTTCATGAATACGATGATGTAAGGTACACCAACTTGGCGAGACAATAAGATGTGCTCACGTGTTTGTGGCATTGGACCATCTGTAGCAGCAACTACTAAGATAGCGCCGTCCATTTGTGCAGCACCTGTGATCATGTTTTTGATGTAATCGGCGTGACCTGGACAGTCTACGTGTGCATAGTGACGGATTTCTGTATCGTATTCGATGTGAGAAGTATTGATGGTAATACCACGCTCACGCTCTTCTGGAGCATTATCGATTTGTGCGAAATCTTTAACTTCACCACCGTAAGTTTTTGTCAAAACTGCCGAGATAGCAGCTGTTAACGTTGTTTTACCGTGATCGACGTGTCCGATTGTACCAACGTTTACATGCGGTTTCGAACGTTCAAATTTTTCTTTAGCCACTTTAAAATACCTCTAGGTAGATTAACAAAATCAAATAATTAGGATGATAATGAGATAGAAAATTCTTTAAGGATGGTGCTGATAGGCAGATTCGAACTGCCGACCTCACCCTTACCAAGGGTGCGCTCTACCAACTGAGCCATATCAGCACTACAACAAAGATGGAGCGGACGGCGGGAATCGAACCCGCAGCTTTAGCTTGGAAGGCTAAGGTATTACCACTATACGACGTCCGCGCTTTCTACCAAATATCTCTGTATAAAAATGGTGGAGGGAGGTGGATTCGAACCACCGAAGGCGGAGCCGTCAGATTTACAGTCTGATCCCTTTGGCCACTCGGGAACCCCTCCAAATTTTTATTACTCTCTTTGCAGAGAATTAATGGTGCCGACTGCCGGAGTCGAACTGGCGACCTACTGATTACAAGTCAGTTGCTCTACCAACTGAGCTAAGTCGGCACACGAAAACGTGTGCGATAAATTATTTCTTAACGAAGTAACTATCTTGGCACCGAACTAATGACTGTTTGAATAAACGCATCACTAATTCAAAAATTCTTAATGAAAGAATGGTGCCTCGACCCGGAATCGAACCAGGGACACGAGGATTTTCAATCCTCTGCTCTACCGACTGAGCTATCGAGGCGTGTCTTACATTTTGTCTTTTTGGCTTTGCCTTGAAGACGGGCGCTATTAGACTGTTTTTCTTTTTCCCCGTCAACCCTTTTTTTTAAAAAAATGTTCGTTTGACGGTTTTTTCATCTTATTGATGCTTTATAAATCGAATTAACCTAACCATAGCTTAAAGCCGTATATAAAGTGTACAAGCTTATTAAAAGAAAACTTTTACTCAAGGTGCTATTTAATGCGTGTTTATTTAGATTTTCAGTTAAAAAAGCAGTAAATAATAAACAAAAGCATTAATCACAATTTAAATTGCGGATGATTGCTCATAAATTGTTTGGTTGTTAACCGAAGTGTCGGCGATAAATAAGATTATTGTGTATTGGTTTTATTGTTCTCTGCTTTGAAAAATGTTTTTTGCCAAAGCGTAGGGCGAATATGGTTTAAAATATTCGCCTATATCTAGCAAGAATGATTATTTACTTTCAGGTACATAGCCTTCAATTTTAGGCTCAATGTTATTAAACAAATAATCCACCATGGTTTTTTCAAGAATAGCTCTGTCATCAGGATTCATCATGTTCATCTTATGTTCGTTGATCAGCATGGTTTGTTTTTTCTGCCAATCTGTCCAAGCTTCTTGGCAGATGTTGTCGAAAATACGCTTGCCAACTTCACCTGGATAAAGTTGAAATTTTAATCCCTGTGCTTCTTTTTGAAGCTTCTGGCAAAAGACTGTGCGGCTCATAGATAAATCTCTTTATTTTATTCAGTAATTATTGCCAGCGATTTTAACATACTCATCTGACATTGCTTAAGTTTTCTCATGACGTTGATCAATAAACAGTGTCCACTGTCCGAATTATCCCATGGCAATGATTGTTCACTGTGTCCGCGGACACTTTTATTTTTACTAAATTTTTATGTTTTTATTATTTATCAAATAGTTAACTTTTTGGTATGCAAGCTGCACTAGTCAGTGCATCTAAGTAATAATGGAAATAACGATGATCAGAGATACTAGTCAACAAGATACTGTAATGGTTAATGCTAAAGGGGCTAAGTGGAAAAAACTGGTGATAGCATCGGCTACTGTGGCAGCTATTGTCATTGCATGGCAGTCAACCAGTTCATGGTTAACTAATGAGGTAAGTGTTGCTAAGGAGCAGTTAAAGCTTGCTAGCGTTGAGCGAGGAAATTTGCTGCGCGATATAGTGTCACAAGGAAAAATTGTCGCAGCTAATGCGCCGATAGTTTATAGCCCAGAACCAGGATTGGTCACTATGGCGGTTAAACCTGGTGATATGGTAAAGGCTGGACAAAAAGTTGCTTTGATCGAAAGTCCGCAGTTGATGGCGCGTTTAAGCCAACAAAAAACCTTAGTGCAACAGTTAACGTCTGCATTTAATCGAGAAAAGCTTTCTGCACGTCGCAAGCAATTAGAACTGCAACAAAAACTTGAATTAGCCAAGGTAGATTTAGCTGCAGCTGAACGTGAAGCGCGCCGAGCTAAAACATCGATAGATCGTCAACTGATCAGTCAAATTGATTTTGAGCAAGCGCAAGATGAATTAGCTAAAGCTAAGTTGCGTACTCATCATGCAGAGCAAGAGGCGGGCTTATCAAAAGACACTTTAGCGTTTGAAGTAGAAAATAAAGAGCTTGAATTAAAAGCCCAAGAGCAGCAATTAGCTGAAATACAACGTAAAGTTGACGAATTAACCGTGTTGTCACCTGTGGCGGGCATTGTTGGTAACTGGCTAGTGGAGCAAAAAGCCAAGGTAGCAATGAATCAATCGTTAATGATGATTGTTGACTTGTCTGCTTATGAAGCTGAATTACAAGTACCAGAATCTTATGCTGATGAGCTGGGCTTAGGCATGACGGTTGAAGTGAATATTGCAGGTAAACAATTAACTGGCCAGCTTTCTTCTATTTCACCTGAAGTGATCAATAACCAAGTAACCGCGCGAGTGCGTATGCCAACTGATGACGGAGCTGCACTTAGACAAAATCAACGGGTTAGCGCACGCATCATTTTAGAGCAAAAAGACAATGTTTTAATGGTGCGCCGTGGGCAATTTTATCAAAGCGGTGCGGGAAAAATCGGTTACCAAGTTAAAGAAGGTGTTGCTCAGCGTATTGCCTTGCAAAGCGGAGCCACCAGTATGAGTCATATCGAAATTTTAGACGGGGTTAAAGAAGGAGACACCTTAGTTATCTCTAACCTCGATGTTTTTGAAAATAAAGACCGCGTTTTACTTTACTAATAACGTTTTTACTAATAATTTTTTAAGGAAATCAAAATGTTAAATATGTCAGCGATCAATAAGGTTTACCAAACGGAACTTGTACAAACACATGCCTTGCGTGATTTCAATTTGTCGGTCAAAGAGGGAGAATTTGTTGCGGTAACCGGACCTTCAGGCTCAGGTAAAACCACGTTTTTAAATATTGCCGGTTTGTTAGAGTCAATTTCCTCTGGTGACTATCAATTAGATGGACAAAGCATAGTAGGCCTTAGTGACCGTGAATTATCTCGACTAAGAAATGAAAAAATTGGCTTTATCTTTCAAGGCTTTAATTTGATCCCAGATTTAAATCTGTTTGAAAATGTCGATGTGCCGTTGCGCTATCGTGGCTTTAGTAGCAAAGAACGTAAGCAAAAAATAGAACGAGCGCTTGAAATGGTCGGTTTGGCATCACGTATGAAACATTTGCCGTCGCAATTATCGGGTGGTCAACAGCAAAGGGTTGCCATTGCACGCGCTTTGGCTGGTGAGCCTAAGTTTTTGTTAGCGGATGAGCCAACCGGTAATCTTGACAGCTTAATGGCTAAGCAAGTGATGGAATTATTGGAAAACATCAATAAGCAAGGCACCACTATTGTGATGGTTACACATGATCCAGAACTTGCGCGTCGCGCACAACGCAATATTCAAATTGTTGATGGCCAGCTATGTGACTTTACCATGTATCAAGGTGGCAAGTTAGTAAACGAGCAGGAAGCTATCGCTTAGGCAGGCTAAGGAGAAGATATGTTTAGCTATTACTTACAACTCGCAGTTAAAAGTTTAAAAAGCACGCCAGTGACGACACTACTAATGGTGCTAGCCATTGCTTGCGGTATTGGTATCTCAATGACGGCGTTAACCTTAAATCATATGACGGGCAATAACCCGATACCTGATAAATCGAGTCAGTTATTTGCGGTGCAATTGCAAGCATCGGGTAAATCGTCTGAATGGCGAACTCCTGACAATGTGCCGTTTCAACTTACCTATCAGGATGCGACAAATTTGATGCGCGCAATGCCACAGTACCGACATACGCCGATGTTTAAAACGGGGTTTTCGGTGCGTTCTCTCGAGCCTAAGTTTGCGCCGTTACTGCGCACAGCTCGGGTCACTACGCGTCATTTTTTCTCTATGTTTAATATTAAGTTTTTATATGGCGCTGCATGGAGTGAAGAGGTTGACCTTAAACCAACCTTGCAAGTGATTATTAACCAAGACTTAAATGACAAATTATTTGGCGGTGGCGACAATACCGGAAGAGAAATCTTCTTAGATGATAAAACTTATCAGATCGTCGGTATTATC
>JBNKXM010000189.1:0-4781 GCA_050300315.1 Thalassotalea sp.
TAATGGCTCTGATGTACCATTACTATAGGTTGCCCGTACTAATCCATCAGCATCAATGTCTAAGCCAGTTAAACGACCAACCGCTAAACCATCTTGCTCTAATGCTGTGACTTCAAAGTTTGAAGCAAACTGCGTAGGTTCGTTAGGATTTGGCCCCGTTGTATCTAAATTGAAATCAACCGTAATTGTTTGCGTTGGCTCAGCACCATTGGTTAAAATAGCGGCAGTTAAAGGATCTGTGGTGATAACATTTGGATATTGACCTTCAAAATCACCACCAGAACTAAAGGATAATCGTGCTGCACCAGCAGGTAACGCTGGTACGACAGCAGCAGCATTTGGTAACGTACCAGAACCTGTACCTGTATCATTAATATTGACTAAGGTACCATCTACCGCAGTAAAAACATCCCACTCATTGGCCGCCACTTTTCTAAAGTAATACGTCATCACATGGCTATCACCTAAACTATCAAAGATAGTCACTGAGGTAGAGTTGTTAAACGTTAGCGGGTCAGTATTATCAAAAGCAAATGCAGGAATTGCATCCCCTGCTGGCAAGTTCATCCGAATATCTACTTCTGAAGATTGTTGCGGAGCACCTGATGCGGTAGGTATGCGGATAGGCTTTGCCGTACTTAACGCAACCGATGAAGATGTACCATCTGGGTTAACCGGAAAACCTAATAAATGGCCACCAGCTGAGTTCACCACAAAGTTGTCTGCATCCAGTTTAAATTGCCCCGCTCTGGTATAAGATACTTCTAAGCTATCTAACTCAGGCACTGTGGCAAAAAAACCATTACCGGTAATTGCTAAATCGAGTGCGTTACTTGTAAATTTAATACTGCCCTGCGCAAATTGCTGGGCAACATCAGCGGTTAAGACCCCATCACCCACTTTCGTTTTACCACCAGCTAATAAAGACGATGCATAAACATCGACAAACTCAGCACGAGACTCTTTAAAACCTGTGGTATTAACATTGGCAATATTATTAGACGTAACATCTAAGTCTTTTTGAGCGGCGTTTAATCCGCTTAATGCTATATTAAATGACATAACTTCACCTCATATAAAAATTCTGTACGTAAACCTTAACTGGTAGCTGTTGGATATTATCCTTCAGACACTTCAACAACATCAGACAATGCCATTGAACTTCCACCATTTAGATTTAATAAAATACTGCCACCAGCTCCTGCTAATGTGACGCTGTCAACTTTACGATAAGTCATTGCTTGTAATTCAGAAGCTTGTCCATCGACTAAGCCAGCAATTCTAAAACGATAAGCCCCTTCAGGCGCGGGTTCACCATTTGACATTTGTCCATCCCAAGTAAAGGTAAATTCACCTGCCTGAACATTGCCTACCGGTACGGTTTGAATAATTTCACCAACGGTATTCTCAACATAAATATTGACGTTACTCGCAGGTTCATCCGTTACCATTTTTCCTTTCACTTCATCTCCGGCTTTCATACCAAAGATATTGTCATCAACTAAGACACTACGCCCAACGAGTGATGACGCCTGCAATGCTTGACTTGAAGACATTGACGCGGCGAACGAGCTAAATTGATCATTTAATTCAGAAACACCATCTGTGGTTGAAAATGCCGTCATTTGCGAAATCATCTCATTGTTTTCCACTGGTTTAGTGGGATCTTGATGAGATAACTCCTTAGTCAGTAAGGCAAAAAAGTCTTCTTGCGTTAGCATGCCATTTTTAGATTCATCTGACGCTTTGTATTCTTCTTTTTGCCAGCGCATATTTTCTAAAGGACTGCCGCCTGTTACAGATTCCATAATCACTCCTACCTAGAAATTATCTCTGGCCTAATGTTAATGTTTTATTCAGCATATTTTTTGCCGACTCGGCCAACTGAATATTGGTTTGATATGAACGAGATGCAGAAATCATATTGGTCATCTCTTCAATCACATTGACATTAGGTTTGTAAATATAGCCATTATCATCTGCCATAGGATGCTGTGGAGAATACTCCATATTTAATGGCGCATCGCTTTCGACAATGCCGAGTACTTTAACGCCAACCGACTCTTCCTGACCGGCGGCAGCTTTTTGCATCTCTGCGGCAAAAACTGGATGCCGGGCACGATAAGTTTGGTCAATGCTACTGCTGACGCTATCGGCATTAGCAATGTTACTTGCCGTAGTATTTAATCTCACTGACTGTGCACTCATGCCAGTAGCAGATATATCGAATACGTTAAATAAGCTCATTACCCGTTACCTCCAGAAATCGCTTGCTTCAATCCTTTAATCTTGCTGTTAAGAAATTGAATGCTTGCTTGATAGTGCATTGAGTTTTCTAGATACAAGTTTCGTTCCACTTGTACATCAACTGTATTGCCATCACCTGTATCTGGTTGATTTGGCACACGATATGACACTTCATTATTAATTTCAGTGCGAACATCGAAATGTTTTTCATTGGTTCGGGTCATGCCGGCTTGCTGTTTACTTGCCGCTTGTGCCAACGCAGATTTAAAATCCATCCCCTGAGCTTTATAACCTGGGGTGTCAGCATTTGCGATATTAGCTGCTATGACTTCTGCATTTTTTGCGCGCACTTGTAAACTTTGCGGATGAATACCAAATGCTTTTTCGAAACTAATGGCCATAAGGCTACCTCCAATCTAATGAAAGTAACCATTCAATAACTATGCCATTTAATAATTTTCGGAAGGATAAATTTAGAGTTTTTTACGGTAAACAATACCGGGATTACAGCGGATCATTTCAAAATTTTGATTAAGTCCGGATAATGATTCTGACGCTCCAAGAAACAAATAACCGCCTTTATTTAACACGCCATGTATTTGCGAAAGTATTTGTTTTTTAATCTCTGGAGCAAAGTAAATCAATACATTACGACAAAAAACAATATCAAATCGCCCCATTAAACTGTAGCTACCAAGCAAGTTTAGTTGGCGAAAATTCACTAAGGTTTTCACCGAATCTTTTACTTTAGACATGCCGTTTTCACCTGCGTCAAAAAACATTCGTTTTCGCTCCGCGGACAAACCTCTAGACAAGGCTAAAGAATCATAATGAGCATACTTGCAATGTTCTAACATGGTATTAGAGATATCAGTGCCAATTATTTGAACACTGCCAGGTAAGCTTCCTGGATTAGACTGTTGATACTCAATGGCCGACATGGCGATTGAATACGGCTCCTGACCAGACGAACTAGCTGCAGACCATATTTTCAAAGGTGTTTTTTGACCTTTAAATTCAGGAAATAAACGTTTCTTTAATAATTCAAATGGATATTCATCACGAAACCATAAGGTTTCATTGGTTGTCATGGCATCGATAACCGCCGAACGCAATTGTCGTTCCATCGGACTTAATGTTCGCGTTACCAGATCACCTAAGGTGGCAACATCAAATTTTGCCATCAATGGAGCAAGGCGGCTTTTCACTAGATATTGTTTATTTTCACCTAGTACAATTCCACATTGTTGCTCCAAAAACTCTCTAAATTGATGATAGCTCTTATCATCAAGCTGCCGGGACGTCACTATATTGTTTCCACCTAATTGCTAACGAGAAAAATCAAGATAGCTCTTTCACTTTTAACCACTTCTTAACCGCAGTAGCTAATTCATCGGGATGAAACTTAGGAATAAAATCTTCAGCTCCCACTTTTTCTACCATTGCATTATTAAAAACACCGCTTAATGACGTATGAAGAATAACAGGCATCTTTCTTAACACTTCGTTACTTTTGATCTCAGCAGTTAAGGTATATCCATCCATTTCAGGCATCTCAATATCAGAAATAAGCAATGCAACTTTTTCATCAATTGACTTACAACCTTCAGCTAACGCTTTTAATTGATCTAACGCGTCTTGACCATTTTTCGCCAACACCATTTTCAAGCCTAATGGCTCTAATGCACGTTTCACTTGATTTCGAGCAACGGTAGAGTCATCTGCAATCATGATGACACGCTCACCTAAACTTTCACCAACCGATGCATCTTTAACATCTTCGCTTAACTCAGTGGAAACAGGGCTGATCTCATTAAGGATCTTTTCTACATCTAAAATTGACACCATTTGCTTATCAATTTCAGTCACCGCCGTTAAATAACTCGACTTACCGGCACCTTCTGGCGGCGGCATTATATTTTGCCAACTTAAGGTAACAATGCGTTCCACTCCCGAAACTAAGAAACCTTGAACACTGCGATTGTATTCAGCAATGATAACAAATGAATTTTCATCAGGAACAATTTCAGGGCCTCCCGTCGCTTTACTTAAGTCGATCACTGAAATAGTGTGACCACGAATATGAGCGACCCCTTTAATAAACTTATCTTGCTTGGGTAACATAGTGAGTCGAGGGCACGGCATGACTTCTCGCACTTTAAAGACATTGATCCCAAATCTTTGTGGCCCAACCAACTTAAACAAAAGTAATTCAAGTCTGTTCTGACCCACTAATTGAGTGCGTTGATTTACCGAATCTAAAATTCCTGCCATACAAACCTCATGTTAGAATAAGCCTGACAATACTATCTAAATACTAGGCACAATTCTTGATAGTACATAATTAGTGGTTATATTCGTCTAAATATTGACGTATTGCCCATTTACACGCTTTCTATAAATAAGCATAGACGAGTATTTGAAATTCCCTAATACTAGATTACAAAATTTATGAGCAAATTAAAGATATTTATCACTTTTTCATTGATCACTGGCTATATAATTTTCGCCTCTTATGGTCAGGCAGAAACTTA
>JBNKXM010000190.1:0-4774 GCA_050300315.1 Thalassotalea sp.
CCATATCTTGCATTTGTACGCCAGCACGTAATGACATACCAACACCGTCACCGGTATTAATGTGTGCATTGGTAGTTGAAGCAAAAATACGACCTGCACCACCGGTAGCTAATACCGTTGCGCGCGCTTTAAAATAGTTTACTTCGCCAGTTTCAATACAAATAGCAGTACAACCAACTACGGCGCCGTCAGCATTTTTAACTAAATCTAAGGCATACCATTCAGAAAATACGTTAGTTTTGTTTTTAACATTTTGCTGATACAAACAATGTAATAAAGCGTGACCAGTACGGTCAGCCGCTGCGGCTGTACGCGCGGCTTGCTCACCACCAAAGTTTTTAGATTGACCGCCGAATGGACGTTGATAAACACGACCGTCTTCAAAACGAGAAAATGGTAAACCCATTTTTTCTAATTCAATGATTGATTCTGGGCCAGTTTTACACATGTACTCAATAGCGTCTTGGTCACCAATATAATCAGAACCTTTAACGGTATCATACATATGCTGTTCCCAATGATCTTCATGCGCATTACCTAAGGCTACGGTAATACCACCTTGAGCAGATACGGTATGAGAACGAGTAGGAAAAACTTTTGAAATCAAAGCACAAGATTGGCCAGATTCAGAAATTGCTAATGCGGCGCGCATACCGGCACCACCGGCGCCAATTACAATGGCGTCAAATTCACGAACAGGTACGCTCATTTACACACCCCACACTGTTAATAAGCCAGTTACTAAATAAGCTAACAAGGTAACGGCAAAGAAAAATTGTAATGCACCACGTAAAAACGCAGGCTTAATATAATCTGATAACACTTGCCAAATACCAATCCAAGCATGGATTAATAAGGCAATTAACGCGACTATCGTGAAAACTTTTGTACATATACCAGCAAAGAAACCTTGCCATACGTCAAAAGTCACGTCAGGTGTCGTAACAAAAAAACCTAGAATATAAAAGGTGTATAGCGCAAGCACAACGGCGCTTGTTCTAATAAGAATAAAGTCATGTACGCCACTTCGGCCTACAGTTGCTGCATTGTTTACCATAAGTTAACTCCTACGACGACGGTTAAGATTAACCAAAGAGCCAGCACCAACTTAGCAGTTGCATTGCCTGAACTAAGCTCCTCGAAGTGCCCTAAGTCCATCAATAAATGACGAATACCACCAAGTACGTGATAAATAAGGGCTGAAGTAATGCCGATAATAATCAATTTAAAGAATACGCCATCAAGCAATGATTTAACTTGAGCGAATCCTTCAGCAGAAGATAATGATAAAGAAAGTGTCCACAATAAAATACCAATAGCAAATACCATAATCACACCTGAAATTCGGTGTAAAATAGAAACATTCGCTGCTGGATGCATTTTAATTGTAGTTAGATCTAGGTTTACAGGACGTTGTTTTTTCACGATTGTGCCTAAGAGCTCATAGAGCCTTCTACTTTTTTTTATTGTCACCCAAAAATAATTTGTATGAGCAACCCCCCAACGATCTTAGCCAAAATTTGAAAAACTTACAGGTAATTCATCAATCAAGACTTAGATCACCGTGATTATATAGTTCTAAATTTTTAATTACAATTTCTTGACCGACAAATTTGTCGCTATTTTAAAGGCTTGCGCCTATTTTTTGAGCTATAACAAATAATCATATGACTTTAGTCTAATCTTATAACAATTGAATTGACTTTTAGGGGGTATTTTGCAGTAGAATACAGCGCAGTTTTATATTCATAAAAACTGATTAACTTTGCATTTTGCTATGATTAAAGTTATTCAGAAACGAATTTGATAGGGGTAAAACATATGGCTGATTCAAAAGCCTCTCTTAGTATTGATGGCAAGGTAATTGCCGAGTTACCAGTTCTCTCTGGTACAGCAGGCAATGACGTAATTGATATTCGTACATTAGGTGGTGCAGGCTACTTCACATATGATCCGGGCTTTTTAGCTACCGCTTCGTGTGAATCAGCTATTACATATATTGATGGAGCTAAAGGTATTCTCCAACATCGCGGTTATCCTATTGATAGCTTAGCGAAAAAAGCTGATTATTTAGAGGTTTGTTACATCCTTTTAAATGGTGAAGCGCCGACTAAATCTCAATATGATGAATTTAAAGATATCATCACTAACCACACCATGGTGCATGAAAAATTAGTGCATTTTTTCCAAGGTTTCTTACCAGATGCGCATCCAATGGCAATGGTTTGTGGTGTTGTAGGTGCATTATCGTCGTTCTACCACAGTGATTTAGATATTAATGATGCTGCTCAACGTATGCGCAGTGCTCATCGCCTAATCGCTAAAATGCCAACTATTGCAGCAATGGCATATAAGTACAGCATGGGACAACCGTTCGTTTATCCACGTAACGATTTAAGCTATGCAGAAAACTTCTTACACATGATGTTCTCTGTGCCTGCTGAAGAGTATAAAGTCAGCCCAGTATTGGCTCGTGCGATGGATCGTATCTTCACTTTACATGCGGATCATGAACAAAATGCTTCAACGTCAACAGTACGTTTAGCAGGTTCTTCTGGCGCTAACCCTTATGCATGTATTGCAGCCGGTGTTGCGTCATTATGGGGTCCTGCTCACGGCGGTGCTAACGAAGCATGCTTAACCATGTTAGAAAAAATTGGTTCTTTAGAGCATGTTGACGAATTTGTTGCTAGAGCAAAAGATAAAAATGACCCATTCCGTTTAATGGGCTTTGGTCACCGTGTTTATAAAAATTTCGATCCACGCGCTACTGTAATGCGTGAAACATGTCATGAAGTTTTAAAAGAATTAGGTATCAATGACCCGTTACTAGATGTGGCTATGGCTTTGGAAAAAGTAGCGTTAGAAGACCCTTACTTCATTGAGAAAAAACTTTATCCAAACGTAGATTTCTACTCAGGTATCATCTTAAAAGCTATTGGTATTCCAACCAATATGTTTACCGTTATCTTTGCGATGTCTCGTACCGTTGGCTGGATTTCTCATTGGGACGAAATGTTAGGTCAACCAGGTCAAAAAATTGGTCGTCCTCGCCAAAATTATATCGGTAAAATCGATCGTGAATTTATCCCATTAAAAGATAGATAACATCGAATTTAATGATAGTAAAAGGCAGTAATCAACTACTGCCTTTTTTATTGCCTGCAATTTTTAATCATGTTTTTCAAACGTACATTTCAAACAAACACTTAAATATTTATTCACTTTGTATTTAGTATACAATTGAATATATAGCATTAATTTTAGCGATAATTAGCACGCCAACATCGTATTTTACGCCAATAAAAAACCGCTTTGCGCCGTGCATTTTTAGTGAGAACAAGTATATAATGCGGCTTTTCATCTTTGCTGTACAATTTCATGTCTGAATATCAATTACGCTTTGACGGTATTAGCCGTTTATATGGTCAATCTGGCGCACAAGTTATTAAACACGCACATTTTTGTGTGATTGGTATTGGCGGCGTAGGTTCATGGGTTGTTGAAGCGTTAGCAAGAACCGGCATAGGCCAGATCACGCTGATCGATCTCGATGATATTTGTACTACTAACATAAATCGCCAAATTCATGCGTTAACCGACACTATTGGTGAAAGTAAAGTTGATGTGATGGCTGCGCGTATTAAGCAGATCAACCCTGAATGTCAGGTGAACTGTATTGAAGATTTTGTTACCCAAGAAAATTTAGCTCAATTGATGGCAAAGGATTATGATTATGTCATCGATGCTATTGATTCAGTTAAAATTAAGTCTGCACTTATCGCCCATTGCAAAAGAAATAAACTTGCTATCATCACCATAGGTGGTGCTGGCGGCCAAACCGATCCAAGTCAAATTCAGCTGACCGATCTCAGTCAAACCTATCAAGATCCGTTATTATCTAAAGTACGTAACCAGTTGCGTCGAGATTATAATTTCAGTCGAAATACCAAACGAAAATTTTCTATCGATGCGGTATTTTCAACCGAACAATTGATGTATCCAGATAAAGAAGGCGAAGTCTGTCATGCAAAACAGTCTCAAGACGGTGCGATGCGACTCGATTGCAGTGGTGGCTTTGGCGCAGCAACGCATGTCACCGCAAGCTTTGCGTTTTTTGCTGTCGGTAAAGCGATCAATAAGTTATTAGCTAAAGCGAAAAAGTCTACTGCCAGTTAGTTCAAAGGCTAACAAGATGACGTATTTTTTCCACTATCGCCAATAAACCATTGCCCCGTGACGGGCTCAAATGTTTGATAAGACCAAGCTGCTCAAAGTACTCATGGATATCAAAATTCAGGATCTCATCGCCAGTTTTGTTGTTTAATGCAGCAAAAACAATCACCATTAAGCCACGAATAATTTTCGCATCGCTGTCACCTTGCAAATAAAAATAGCCTTGCTCTGAGCGAGTCACGTTAAGCCATGCAGCACTTTCACAGCCTGAGATCAGTGTCTCTTCATTACGTAACGCACTATCCATGCGCTCTAAGGTTTTACCAAGCAACATAATTTCACGATGTCGGCCATCCCAACCTTTAAGATTCACAAATTTCGTTAAGATATCATCCGCAGTCAATTGCTCTTTAGCAAATGTTTGTTTTACCCTAACCGTGACCGTGTTTTTCTCATCTTCTTCGGCCTGCGTCAAAGTGCTTAACGCTAAAATAAGCGCATCGACTTCTTCTAGAGTATTGTAAGGAGATAAGGAAACACGCACACAGCCATCAAGCTGCAAATACTCCATTAATGGCATCGCACAATGATGCCCCGC